>CAZBIT010000251.1:0-4462 GCA_964491835.1 uncultured bacterium | reverse complement strand
TATAAATAATGTAAGAGCTACAGTAAGTTATTGGGTATATATAAATGATTTACCAGGAGATTTTAAAAAAGATTATAAGAAATTTTTTAGCGAAGAACCTTCTCAAAAAAGTTATAAGTAACCCGTGATAGATTTCAATATTAAAAAATATAAAATTAATAATATGAATTAAGAATTAAGGAATCATTCTATGCTAAATGTCAACTAAATGGAACTCTACTATAAATTAAAAGATTAAAAAATAATTATGTCCCCACGATCTTCACATACACCTTTCTATGCCTTGGTCCATCAAATTCGCAAAAATAAATGCTCTGCCATGTTCCAAGAATGATTCTTCCATCTTCCACTATTACCATTTCAGATGCGCCAATTATGCTTGATTTTATATGTGCAGCAGAATTTCCCTCATTGTGTTGATAATCAACGTCCCGCCAAGGAACCGCCTTTTCCAACTCCATCATTATATCTCTTGTAACGTCAGGGTCTGCACCTTCGTTTATCGTTATTCCCGCAGTAGTATGTGGTGCAAATATCAGGCAAATCCCTTCTTTAACGCCAAGTTCTTTAACTACATTCTGTACCTCTCTCCCTATTTCTATAAACTCTGTGTGTTGGTGTGTCGAAACAGAAATTTCCTTAATCATTTTTAGTCCCTTTCTTTTTTAGGAAAAAAACCTTATGTTTTCAATTCGTTCTTTTTTGCAGCAGGAAATAAAATATTATTGAGAATTAAGCGGTAGCCGGGTGAATTTTTATGAAGGATTAATTGAGTAGGAGGGTCACCTACGAGATGAGTGTAATCTTCTGGGTCATGCCCCCCTAAAAATGTAAATGTGCCTTTCCCCAAATTCCCATGTAAATACTTCACAATTTCAGTTCCCTCTGTTTCTCCAAGTATTATTACTTTCTTTTTTATTAAACTTCTTTTGAAAGCGGTTGTTTGTCCCATAAATCCTTTTACAATAGGAACGTGACACTGTGTAAGCATTGAAGGAACAGGGTCGTATTTTGCAGAAAATTCAAAAAGTGTAAAATAATCTGTTTCAGGTGTAAGAACAGGAACGGGGAGATTTGAAGGTGGTATATCGATATCAGAAAACTCATACGTCAGAGGATTTTTTTCAAGAGTAAAATTTTCAAAGGCAAGAGTTTTCGAATAATCGAGTTTTTGCTGATAATTTGGGTCTGCTGGGTCACCATCATAAATTATATCAGCAATGTCAGTATCTTCTGCCGAAAGTGCAATATCAATTGTATCAGTTGCAGAACACATAGCAAAAATAAATCCGCCTTTTAATACATATTCTTTTATCATTCTTGCAACTGTCTTTTTTTCTTCCGAGACCTTTTTAAACCCTAATCTTCGTGCAATCGATTCATACATTATTTGTTGTTCGATATACCATTTTGCATTATGGTAGGATGCATAGAATTTCCCATATTGCCCAGTAAAATCTTCGTGGTGAAGATGAAGCCAATCATATCCTTCAAGTTTTCCAGCAAGAACCTCCTCATCCCAAACTTTATCATAAGGTATTTCTGCGTATGTTAATGCTAACGTTACAGCATCATCCCATGGTCGTGTATTTGGTGGAGTATAAATTGCAATCGATGGGGCTTTTTCAAGAAGAACAACCTCCATATTATTCTCTTCAATCGTTTTGTATATTTCTGTAATTCCTACCCCATCCACAAGTTCAAACGAAACTCCTCTTACACGGAGTTCTTTTTCCACTCCACTATTATAGTTCAATAAAAATGAACCCCCTCGATAATTTAGTAGCCATTCAATATTTATTCCCCTTTCCAGTGTCCAGTATGCTACACCATATGCTTTCAAATGGTCTGTCTGTTTCAAATCCATTGGTATAAGAATCTTTTGTGCATTGATATGGCTGATGGATAAAAATAAAAACGAAACAACTAATAAGATTTTCCTCATCGCCTATTTTCCTTTATTGCTTATTTTTTAAAGTCCTTATTCTTTTTCTTGTTTCATCAACGTATATACTGTTTGGATAATTTATGAGCAGTGACTCATATTCCTTTTCGGCAGAGGCATAATTTTCGATTAGGATTTCATATATTTCTCCAATTCTAAGTTGTGCTTCATCAGCATAAGAACTATTTGGATAATCTTTGATAAGTTCTTTAAAAGATTTAATTGAACCGTTGTAATTGCCTAACACCCCTTTCAATTTTCCTATCATATAAATGGAATCATCGGAAATCGGATGATTTACATAATTCCTTTTTAATTCTTCCAGAATGGCAATCGCTTCTGAATATTTTCGTTGATGGATTAATCTTAATGCTTTAACATATTCAATGAATGCTTGTTCATTTTTAGTTTCTTCTAAAAGCATCAACATTTCAAGAACATCGTTATAAATTCTGCTATAAGGGGGCTGTTGCATTATTATGTTTTGAGCGATTTCTTTTGCACTAATAAAATCTGCTTGAAGGTATTTTATCAAGGACTTTTTATAAAGTGCCTGATAATACAAGTCATCGGGTTTATTTCCCCCAGTATTAATTATTTCATCATATTTCTGTTCTGCTTGATTAAGGTCTCCCTTTGCAAGCATACAATCTCCTACTTTTAAAATTGCCTCTCTCAACAACTGTGAATCGGGGCTTAACTCTACAATATTAGTAAAGGATTCAATCGCTCCATCGAGGTCAAATGTCACATTCAATTTTATCTCCCCAA
The DNA here is from genome assembly GCA_964491835.1 of uncultured bacterium. Taxonomy (GTDB): domain Bacteria; phylum SM23-31; class SM23-31; order JAUVVT01; family JAUVVT01; genus CAZBIT01. The sequence continues at coordinate 1,746 of CAZBIT010000251.1, read as the reverse complement.
TTCTAAAATAAGATTTCATTGCCCAAATAGTTTTAGAATATTTATTTATTATATTTTCATATTCACTGATTGCCCTTGATATATATAGATTTTTCGTTTGGTAATCGAGTGTGTCCTTTAAGAATACATAATCTCCTTGAAGTTCATTTTTAGATGGAGAACCAGAATTTTCGTATGAATATGAAAGCCCGAAACATGCGGAAGTTATCTCGGGTATATCAGGGAAATTCACTTTGACCCATTCATAACCTTTTGCAGAATAATTATATTGCTTTTCTTTAAAAACCTCTTCAGCAAACTTTAAAACTTCTTTACCATTAGCACTTAATAATTTATCCAATAAAATATACTCTTGAAAGGAAAGTTCATAATTTCTGTTTATGAAATAAATACCCGCAAGAAGGCGGTGATAATTTATGTTTTTGTTATCCTTTTGAAATTCAAGTTTAATCAAATCTGCAACTTCCTCATATTTTATGTCATTATTTGGGAAAATTTCCAATATCTGACTTTCAACTAAACTATAATATTTTTCATCCCTTTTAAGTATTTTCATATATTCGGTAACTCCATTTATGTAATCTTTTTTCCAGAAATAGAGATTAGCAAGTTCAACATCAAAAAGCGCGTTATCCTTTAACCTTTTTCTTCCTAAAATTAGAACATCCACTGCTTTATCAAACAATCTATTGCTGATTAATATATTTGATAAGTAAGAATAATTAAAAGATTTTTCTGGACTCATATCGATAATACTGCTCCATATACTATCTGCCACTTCAGTTTTCCCCCATTGGTAATATGACTCTCCTAATTTTGCAATAATGCTTATATTTAAAGGATTATTTTTCAATAAATTTTTATAGTGAATCGTAAGTTCATCAAACAACTTCAGATTCAACATATTTCGCTCAAAGCCAGAAGAAAAAATTGGATTATTCGGCTCTTTATTATAAAGATTTCTGTATATTTCGAGGGCTTTTTTGTATTCCCTTATTTTTTCAAAACTATCTACCATTATCAAATCATTTTTATAATCTTCCCTATCCTGTAATGGATATAGATATTGCGGAAATAGTGAAAAAATAACGCAAAATAAGATAATTTTAAAAATTCTGAACATAAAATTTATTAATTTTACCTGCCAAACAATATTTAACTAATTTTTACGATTAACTCTGCCGATAATATTTTTAGTAATAAAATTCTTTTCCTGAATAAAGTAAAGGAGGTTATACTTTGAACTTCGATATAATAGATTCTGCAATAATATTTTTCACAATTGGCATTATACTGGGAAGTTTATCATCGGCATTAATAGTAAAACATTTCATACACAAAAGATTAAAGAATTTTTATAACCTCCTGAATGAATTAACATTATACAGGTTGCGATTTAAAAAGGAACAGGAAAAAAAGATAAACGCGCTTAAAAAGATAAAAGAAAAAATTTATAATACAAATAAAGTTTCAGAACATTCATATTACGAAAATTTTTCTTCATACATTTCTGTTCTCAATCAGATACTCTGTGAAAATGGAATAAGTCAGATTGAAGATAATGTTCCTCCCTTTTAATCTTTTTTATTAGAATATATTTCATTTAAAGCGTTAAAATATTTTCTAATTATATTGATAAAATCTCTGCTATATCCTTCATTCATGGCTTTAATAAGATTTTCCTTTATTATGCTTTTTTCATCTCCAAACTCTTTAAGTAATTCTGGTGGTGATAATGCACGATAT
>CAZBIT010000250.1:0-4482 GCA_964491835.1 uncultured bacterium | reverse complement strand
CAAACAAGAAAAATCGGCGGGTAATAATAAAAAATTGCCATCCCAAAACTTTGGGATGGCGATTTTATTTTAAAATCTAAATTGTCACAATATTCAGCGTCACACCAAATAAATTTAAATAATATTCTGATACGCAAGAAACAATGCTCTAAAATATGTCAATACACGGATTGGGTCGGTGCTTTCGGCTATCTCTGCACAGCAGTATCCTTTGTACCCCGAATCTACCAGCATCCGGAAAAATTTTCTGAATGGATATTTTTCATCAGTGAGTTCGTGTAGATGAACAAAATTTATTTTTGATTTCACGAGGTTAAAATTACTTTCAATTCCACCATCTTCAAGGTCTGTCGGATTACAATTCCAATTCACAAAAACATTATCACAATCCGCAAAATCAATAATCTTTTTTATTCTCGGAACTCTACTTGTTTCATTTCCATGAACTTCCAGTCGTATATCAACTCCATAACCCTTTGCAAATTCCCCAACTTCTTTAAGCGATTTTCCAATCTGCTCAAGTGTTTTTTCCTCAGGAATACCTTTATTTGTCATAAGACCATTAGGTCTAACTTTTACGCCTTTTGCTCCCACATCACGAGCAAGTATAATATACTCTTTCGTTCCTTCTATATTCTTGCGGAGGACTTCAGGGTCATCAGAATGATACTCAAACGTGCTTCCTAAACTCAATAACTTAATGGGAGAATCCTCAAACTTCTTTTTTACTTCCGTCCTTTGTTCCGGTGTAAGGTCAACCTCAACCTTATGAGCATGCGTGGTGCGTAATTCAACACCTTCGTATTTTGTCACTGTACAGTTTTTAATTATCGTGTCAATATCCCAATCTTTTGCAATATTATATGTAACAATGCCCAAATGTAGTTCACTTTTGTTCCCTGATGCACCTTTATCCATTTTACTACAAGCAGGATTTAAAGCACCCGCTGACGCCGACAACAAAGCTGTCTTTAAAAATGTTCTTCTACTAAAATTTTTTAACACGACATTCCCCTTCAATTTATAACTAACAAACACGAAATTTTTATTTATTAATATTTTCTATTTATCAAAAAATTAAAAATAATTCCACAGCAATTTTCATTTTTCACTAAACAAAGATTTTTAGAACCAGCCCATAACTATTGCCATTATAAACAGGGCGATTGCTGTAATCATTGCAATCATTAAACTTCTCTGAATGGTTTTCCCTTTTGAGTAAAGTCCTATGGCAGCTGGTATCGTACTTCCTCCAATAAGTCCAATTGCAAAAGAGATACCAAACGCACTTCCGCGTAAAGTGGGTTCAACTTTAGAGAACATTATACCGACAATAGTAGGAAATATTGGACCAAAAGCAAGACCTGTCAATACAACTGCAAAACCTGCAAGCGATTTCGATTTCGCTAAAATCATTAACAAGATAGTTATTATAGAAATAACCGATAATATCACAATCGGCAAAACACCCCGTTCTGGCGTAACTATCGGTTTAACGCCAAATCCCGCTGCTAATAACCTCCCAGCCATAAGACTTATCCAGAAAGCAGAAAGTGTGAGATTTGCACTGCGTTCTGTAAATCCTAAACTGTTCAAATAAGTGCTAATCCATCCACCCATTGATGCCTCTAATGCTATATAACAAAACAGTGCTAAAGCAGCAGAAATTACGATTCCTTTTGTAAGTAAACCAATCGCCTCAGATACTGGAAATCCCGCAGGAACCTCCGGAAATCCTTTGGCAAGTATCGCAAAAAATACCGGAATAAATATAATTATCGCAATTATGTTTCCCGTTGTCTTATATCCTAATTTCTTCAATAGCAGACCAATAATAAGCGGAGTAACAAACGCACCCAAACCAAAAAAAGTATTTCCAAGATTAAGTGCAGCAGGAGCATTTTGACCACCAAAAATAACGTATGGCATCAATGTATTCCCAACCGTATTAAGACACATACCGCCTATACCCAGCAAAATACAAGATAAAACCGCAATCCGATAAGATTTTGCCCCTATAAGCAAAAAAATCGCAGCAAACCCTACCAAAAATCCAACAATTGCTAATGGTTTATGCCCAAACGCATCAACAAGAGGTCCAATTATCAATACCATAATCATGCTTGTAAACATTAGTGAAGATATAAGCCCACCAACCTTTGCATCATCAATGTTTAAAACTTTTGCAAGATCTAATTTCAATGCTCCAATAATTGAAAATATAATCCCCAGACCAAAAACACTCATTAATGCTACAAATGCAACCATATTTTACCTCCTTTTTAATTAATAATTATTATGTAATCCTAATTTAATTTACCTTCATTTTTTGCTTTTAAATTAATCCACTTAAAATCCTTCAATCTATATAAAACTTTCAATTCTCATGCTGGCGAAGGTGTTATTCACCTTCGCCTTCAATTTATATAAAACCTACTTCTTATTTTTCAACTCCTCTGCGATGTATTTTATTTCTATAAGAGAACTTCGCATTTCAGCCCATCCATACCAAAAAGCATAATCCGGATTTGCATGAAACGCTCCCTGAAATGTGCGCATTCGGTATTCCATAAACATTTTGTAAAGAATCTGCTCAATACCCCTTTTTACCTTCTATAAACTCCATCGGTTGATAGTGAGTAGAAGGCATCGCATTCATTGAAATCCAGGCAAATGAATGTTTTCCCTTCCTAAATTGTTCATATTGAGTTTTATGACAGGTAGAACATTTTCCAGGGGTTGGCAATTGAACCTTGGAAACGTCATCCATACTCTTATGTCCATCACCTGACATATATCACAGGTAACGCCCGCCTCATAATGTAAACTCTTCTTCCAATCCAAAACCAGAAGTGGTGTAACTTCAGGTTTACTGTGACAAATTACATACTGATTTTGCTCTTCTTGGGAGTTTGATACCTCGATTTTTAAAAATAAGAAGGATGAAAAAATTAACAAAAAAAACAAAAAATAAAATATTCTAATTTTTATCATAATAAATTTTTTGTTTTTTAAAAAGAGTTATAGTAATTTGATCTAAAACAACTTGGGGACTCAATATGGTTACCAACTAAAACAAGAATCTTGAAAACAAGTTATATTGTATTGCAAAATCAGATATGACAAATTATCTCAATATTCGTATAATTTAACCTTTTATGAAAGTATATTTTATATAAACAAAAAATTATGAATAATATTGAAAAATCAACGTTCTTTATTAATCAAATCTTTTTCTGTTTGAAGCATTAATGTAAAGGATAGACTTCTTAATTTCAACTATACTAAAAACCTTAATTATATATACAAAAAATATAAAAAAAATACAAGCAATAAATAAAAAAATAATAATAAAATTGATTTATCGTTTCGAAGGAATTGCAGCAAGAAAAATGCTAACTACTGAAATAACAATTCCTAATATATATTCAATTACATGTCCTCCAACCTGAATATTCCTCACGATACCATGGACGGTAAAAAAACTTCCGATGAGAATTATAATACATAGCCATGACCTTACACTCATTCCCCAAAATACCTTATTTATGAATTCCATTACTTCTCCTTTTTGGATTTTTAATCTATCATAACTTAAAACAATTTATCAATAATATACCCTGCTGTTCCTAAAGCACTAATAAAAATAGAAACAAGCATTAAGAAATTCCACAAATAACCCTTCCATCCCTTGTTAACATTTTCTCCAAGATAGTCCTTTCTGTTTTGTAATATGAAGAAGAATATAAAAGCAATAGGTGCCATAACAAGATTTAAAGCAGACGTTGCAACTGGAACCCAGAATGGAAGCGGCATAAAAGCACCTAATATTCCAACGTTTGCAACAGAGGTTGTTACCTTAAATTTCCATCCTCTCGGGTCAAACCCTAACATCTCCGCTAAAACGAATCCACATACTAACATTTCGATAACCATCGTTGCAAGGCATTTACCCAGTAATCCAAGTGAAAACACTATTCGCGAGGTCGTTAAACCGATTATTGGTTCAAGGGTATGTGCCACGTCAACCGCATTCTTTGCTTCAATTCCCTTAACATGAAGAGTATTTGCAACTGCAATAATAAGCAAACTCGGGACAATTATGGTAGGAATTAACATACTGAAAACAAGGTCAAAATCTTTCAAACCGTTATGTTCCTTGACCCATTTTCTTGCAAGCATCATATAAGGATAAATAAAGGTTGTATTTACTCCTACTGACGCTCCAAGAAGACCCAGTATAATCATAATCGCTTTTATATCATGGGGAATCTTAAAAAAGAAAAATCCCTTAAATGTCTCTCCCCAGTTAACGCCTGTTTTTATTATGACTAAAACTAATGCGAGTATAAAAATCCAGACAATCCACATTACCGTTTTTTCAAATAGAATGATGGACTTTCTTTTCGTTCCATAACTCCAGCACATAGATGAGGTTACTGAAAGAAAAACTACCACAATAATCCATGTTGGCATATTAAT
>CAZBIT010000249.1:0-4489 GCA_964491835.1 uncultured bacterium | reverse complement strand
TTCATCATTATTTTTAATTGGTCGTATGCTTCATCGCCTCTTGTCTTAAGACCACAATCGGGATTAATCCAAATCTGCCTTGAATCCATACTTAAAGAAGATGGAATTTCAATCATTTCTTCAAGGTTTGGAATTCTCGGACTGTGAACGTCAAAAACTCCAAGACCTATTGAAGCAGGGAATCCACCCTTTTTCAAAGTGTCCGCAGTTTTCCCTTTTGATTTACTGTCCTCTATACTCAAAACGTCTGTCCCCATCTCCCTTATGGCATCCATTATATCTGAAAATTCAGAAAAACACATATGTGAATGAATAATCGTTTCATCAGGAACTGAAGCATAAACCAATCGAAAGGCATTGACAGCATGTTTGAGATAATGTTTTCTCTTTGAAACGTCTAATGGCAATCCTTCTCGAAGAGCGGGCTCATCTATTTGAATGTGAACTATTCCCGCATTTACTAAATCATTTACTTCCTCTGATAACGCTCGAGCAACGTCATAATACTGCGATTCCTTTGATACATCCTCTCTTGGAAAAGACCATTGAACCATCGTAACCGGTCCCGTCAATATCGCTTTTACTGACTTTTTCGTCAATGATTGCGCATATTTAATCCATTTAACTGTAATGGGAGAATTTCTCTTTACTGGACCAATTATAACGGGAGGTCTTACATACCTCGTTCCATATGACTGCACAAATCCTTTTATAACGGTAAATCCCTCGAGATTCTCTGCGAAATATTGAACCATATCCGCTCTTTCAGGTTCTCCGTGAACCAACACATCTAAACCCAATTCTTCCTGTTTCTCGATGCAGTTCTTAATGTATTTCTTTATAAATTCCTCATATTCTTCATTTGAAACCGTCCCATCCCTCCAACTTTTTCTCGTTTTCCTTAATTCGTTCGTTTGTGGAAAACTTCCAATAGTAGTGGTTGGAAAGGAAATGTCACTTATCCAAAAATTTTTCCTCGAACGAGTATATCTATCTGAAGGAAGCGGAACTTCTTTTTCCTTAATTTCTCTATAAACTATTGTGCCATTTTTTATTGATTCAAGTTCCTTAACCTTCTCGATTGCAAACGAGAAGTTTTCAGATTCATCTTTTGCCAATAATGGAACGTGCATTAAAGAACAAGATGGGCTAACGTATAACTTTTCTTCTGGTATTATTTCCAAAATTGAATCCAATATTCCTTTTGTTTTTGTTGAAACAGGCCATACATTTCTTCCGTTTATAATCCCCGCAATCAGTATTTTATCTTTTGGAAATTTGGATAACAATTCCAGATTTGAAATTCCATCAATAAAATCGAGTCCTATTCCATCAACAGGCATCGAAAACAACTCCTGATAAAAATTATTTACCGCTTCAAAATATATGTGAAGATGTATTTCCTTTTTAAACTGTTTGACAAACTCTCTATAACCTTTTGGAATCCCGTAACTGATGAATGAAGGTTCTTCAAGTTGAATGATAATGTCAGGAAGATTATTAATAAAAGATATATATAGTTTTGATAATTCGCCAAACAATTTATTTTTATCTTTATTTGTTTTATTAATTCCATAAGATAAAAGTGTCCAGGGACCAATTAATGCAAACTTTATTTTTGAACCCGATACGTTTGGTAATCTTGGATTTAACACTAATGAAGGACTCTGTTCGATTTCGGGTCTGACAATATGATAATTAGTATTAAACCATTTAACCATTGGAGAAGCAGGTGCCTTATCAGTTCCCCTTGGAATGGACAAGTATATTTCCAAATTGTCATTTGCCTCTTGTGGCGTTCCAAAACGTTTTGGAACAAATCCAAACATCACCGCAGTTCTTAAAAACCTATCATAGATATCCATATCAAATATCGGATAAAGGTCTAACGTAGATTGAGCACCTGCATTGAAATTTTTTACCTCTTCCTCTGCTGTAATAATATCATCTATTGTATTTTTACCACTCCAAAATCCTTCTACTGTCTTTTTAATAAGTGACTTATAAACATTGGGAAATCCTATATTTGTAGTTTTCATTTTCCACCTCATCGCTATGATTTTACAAAAATAATCGTATGAAAATCAAGTCAGCAACTTAATTAAAATTGCTTTTTGAATATGTAATCTATTTTCTGACTCATCAAATACAACGGAACGGTTGCCATCGATAACTTCATCAGAAATTTCTTCCCCTCTATGAGCGGGAAGACAATGCATCACTATACAATCATTCTTTGCTTCCTTTAATAATAGGTTATTAACCTGAAAATTTTTAAAATCAATTTTTCTTTTTTCTGTTTCGCTTTCCTTACCCATACTCGTCCAAACGTCGGTATAAATCACGTCCGCATTTTTAACCGCTTCAAATGGGTCTCTGCATATTCGAATTTCGCTTACTTTTAAATTCTTTGCTCTTGCCAAAATCTCTCTATCCGGGTCATATCCTTCTGGAATGGCAAATGACAAACTAAATGGAAATTTTGTTGACATATTTAACCAAGAATTTGCAACGTTATTTCCATCACCTATGAAAGCGAGTTTTATATTTTCTATTTTCTTCTTATGCTCTAAAATTGTAAACACATCCGATGTAACCTGACAGGGATGAAGAAGGTCGGTCAATCCATTAATAACCGGAACTGAACTATATTGGGCAAGTTCTATAATAAATCGATGGTCAAACAATCTTGCCATTATGCAATCATTGTATCTTGAAAGAACTTTTGCGATGTCCTTGATTGATTCTCTTTTACCTACTTGAATGTCTTCAGGTGCAAGATACATCGCATAACCACCAAGTTGATGCATTCCAATTTCAAAAGAGACCCTCGTCCTCATAGATGGTTTTTGGAAAATCATTGCCATTGTCTTTCCCTTCAACGGCTGATAAATTTCACCCTTATTAAATTTTTGTTTTAAATTACGTGCGATTTCAAAAATCTCTTCAAACCACTCACGAGAATAATCATAAATGGATATAAAATCTTTTTTCATTTTTACAAACCTTTCTTCATCAACTTTTCTGAACAAGTAAAAGGATTTTACAAAAATACTTTTTTAATAAAATTGAAAAATATGGTAAAATTACTGTGTCATTCCCGTGAAAACGGGAATCCATATAAATAACTTAATTAATAAATACTTATGGATTCCTGCTTTCGCAGGAATGACAATCATTTTTTATAATAATCTGAAGTCAGCAAAATTTGCTTAAGTCCTGTAAGTAATATAAATTTCCCAAATAACTTATTTTTCAAATTATATTTAAAATTTAACTCTCAGGATAAATTATCTCTTTAAATTTTAATAACTCAGAAACTTTCTGAAAATCAGATATTGCACCATTTTTTACTGCCGATAACAATCCTGCTCCATAAGCAGATTCTTCTTCATATAATGGTATTCTAACAGGCAAATTGAAGGTTTTTGAAATAATTTTGGTCATTACAGGATTCTTCCTAATAGCATTCCCAGAAGCAGTAATATAATTTATTTCATCTGATTTCTTATTAAATTTTTTATAATAATTATGTAATTCGTTAATAATTCCTTCCAAAACAGAACGGCAAAAATGTTTGATAGTAAAATTACTTTTAGAAACGTTTTTAAATGCACCCTTAATTTCTGGATTTTCCCTTGAACCTTCAAAACGCGTATCACAAATTAAACCATCAGATTCAAATGGAACAAGTTCCGCTGTCCTATTCATTTTTTCAAACAAATTTGATTCTTTACAATTTGGAAAGAATATTTCGCCAATTTCTTTTATAAAATTATTTAAATAATAATATGCCCTTCCACCACACAACCCAGCACCCACAAGTATATACTTTCCATCAAAAAACGGTCTGATTTCAAGATTCTCGATTGAAACAAATGAATTAGTAATACAAGAAATTTGACTGCCTGTCCCTATATTAATAAAGATATCATTCCAATCGCATAAACTTCCAAGCAAACTTGCCTGATTATCACCAACAGCACAGCAAATTGGGATACCTGATTGAAGCCCGACAATTTCTGAAACAGATTTTTGCAAAAACCCTTTAATTTCTCCAGGCAAAACTACTTCAGGAAAAATTTCACAAGGAATATTTAATAATGAAATAAATTCTTTATCCCAGCAATAGTTAAAAACATCAAAAACACCTGAACTTCCCGCATCGGTAAAATCGGTATAAAAATCTTCACCTGTTAACTGAGAAAAGATAAAGTCGGCTATAAATACTGATTTAAAAGATTTTTCTGATAATAACTTATTTTTATTAAACCAATAAAGTGAACAACCCATATATCCCGCAGAGGGAACGCAACCATTTTTTTTGCTTTGCTTGTTTTTAAATACATTTAGTATTTCATCTAAATACGTATGATTTGAACATGCAATTAAAGATAAACACCTTTTATCCTCCCATGTGATAAGATTTGTGATGGATTTTCTGTTTTTATCGACTAATAACATTCCATGCATTTGCCCCGTTATACCG
>CAZBIT010000248.1:0-4504 GCA_964491835.1 uncultured bacterium | reverse complement strand
AAGGGAATTCAGAGTCGAGTGAATATTTTATATAAAGTGGGAGAAATGATTTAAAATTCAGGTTTGTTCCGGCACCGTGTGCACCACAGCCAATTCCGGCAAAATATTTTAATATAATCTCTTTTTGTGCTTCCAGAGAATCAATTCGTTCTGAAACGTCGGTTCTTGTATGAAGTATCACATTTTCTGTAATTATTTTTATGCTTTCTTCTTTCTTTGTGGTGATATTTTTTAGTGCTCTCAAAGTGCTTAAACCAAGCATATTTCCGAATGTTTCTGTGGGTCTTGGTGCATTTACATCTTTGTATAAGATTGGAGTGATATCGCCTAATGCACCTTGTAGGAATAAAGCAATTGCGCCATTTCCTAAATTTTCTTCAATTACTTTGGAAGTAAAACCCGGTAAATCTGCGGTGACACCTAAATTTGGAACTCCTCCATAAGCATGGCTTGCAAAATTATATATTACTGCCAAAGGTCTTCCATCAATTCTATCTATTTTAAGAATTCCTATCTCTGGGTCAAAAGGTCCGATATCAATGACTTCCTCTTCTGGAGGAATAGGAGTTGCACGACGAATAGTCCACTCTTTTCCATTTTTTAATTTAAGCCGTCTGTTCATAGTGATTCTATATTCATAACCCTTACCAGCGCCAATCTTAACTGGAACCAAACTTTGATTGGCATTTTTCACTGCTTTTACTATTCTATCGATGAGGTCATTTGCTAATTGGTCTTGTGTATGATGATTATGAGAAGCATTAATCAAAACGTTAGTCCCCTTTATTTTTAATTCATTTTCAATCTGATTTCTAACTTTTAAAACAAGTTCATTTTCTGTATCAATTATGTCAAGAGAAATAATAACTCCTTTTGTTTTTCCATCATCCAAAACTAACGCCTTCGCGTATAAGGAGTCGTGGATAATTACAGTCGGTTTATCGGTCAGGATATTCATTTTTGCAACACCCGCGCGTATAGGGCCAGCATTAATATTAGAGAAATTAATCGTTAAGAGACATAAGGTTAAAATGAAAAGAAATATTAAACTCTTTGATATTTTTAATTTAGGCGATAACATTTTTCCTCCTTACTCTAATGTATTGAATGATTTTAGATTTTTATAAAATTCAATGCAAAAATAATAAAACGATTAAAAGAAATCAATAAAAATATAATGTATATAATGTTTAAAATATATTTGTTATTGAATAAAAATTTTGTTATTTTTTGTTAAAATTAATCAATTACTATAAATATTTAATCTTTTTTAAATAATGAAGAGGAGATAGATAGTATGAAAATAATAAATAGAAGGGATTTTTTGAAGGGTTCAATAGGGGCATCAGCGATGATTACGCTATTGAATCATAAAAAAAGTGTTGCTGCAAGTGACAAGGTTATTGTAGGAGTGATGGGCATAGGTGGGCGTGGGACTTTTCTTGCCACTGAAATAGCCAAAAGGAAGGATGTTGAGATTGCTTATCTTTGTGATGTTGATACAAGACGTTTTGCAAGGGTAGCTGAGGCAGTTGAAGAAGCACAGGGTAAGATTCCAAAACGAATTCAGGATTTTCGTAAGATGCTTGACGATAAGGATGTTGATGCGGTTATAAATGCTACTCCTGACCATTGGCACGGCTTGGGGACTATTTTGGCTTGTCAGGCAGGAAAAGATGTATATGTAGAAAAGCCACTTTCCCATAATATCTGGGAAGGAAGAAAAATGATAGAGGCTGCAAGAAAATACAAGCGTATCGTTCAAGTGGGAACGCAATGCAGAAGTGCTCCGTATGTTAGGGGTGCAGTAGAGTATATAAATTCAGGTAAACTTGGCGACATTCATTTAGTCCGAGTCCTTAATATGATGGAACATTCTCCTCGTGTAAAAGGACCTGAAGAGCCTATCCCAGAGGGATTTGATTATGATATGTGGTGTGGCCCTGCACCAAAATATCCATACAATCCTGGTCAATGGTGGTTTAATAAGTGGGATTTTGGATTAGGTGGGATTCCTGATGATGCAGTTCATCAAATAGACCTCGCAAGATTACTTATTAATAAACCGTATCCCAAAAGCGTTTATCATGCAGGTGGCGTTCATTTTTTCAAGGATGGAAGAGAAATACCCGATACTCAAATTGCGACCTATGAATATGATGGCAATCTTACAATGATTTCTGAATCAGCACTGTGGACAGCGTATATGAAGAAGACCCCAGTGAACATTAGAGATTTGGACCAATTTCCTGATTGGAATTTTAATGGTACAAAAATAGAAATTTTTGGAACAGCAGGTTTTATGTTTTTTGGCAGACACGGAGATGGATGGCAGGTCTATTCTGCCCCGGGAAATTCAATTGAGCAGAGAGCAAACATTTTGGAGAATACATTGGTATCTTTTCAGCACGGAAAACAATCAAACGCAGAACACCTGGAAAATTTCGTAAATTGTATTCGAACTCGTGAAAAGCCAAACGCCGACGTTGAAGAGGGGCATCTTTCGACATTGCTCTCCCAGATTGCAAATATCTCATATCGTGTTGGAAACAAAAAATTGATACTCGACCCCAAAACCGAAAGATTTGTCAATGATGATACCGCAAATAAATATTTAAAGCGAGAATACAGACAGCCCTGGGTAATTCCTGAAAAAGTGTAAACAAATTTTGAAAAGTATTTAAATTATTACATAGAAATTTTGATATAAAAAGTAAGGACAACTCTATAGTTGTCCTTGCACCTGAATATTAATTATTCTGTTGCAATTTTCAGGTTATTATTCTTGAATCTTAAATTTTTGGAATAAAATATATGAACAGAAGAGAATTTTTAAGTCAATCAATGCTTGGTTTGACAGGTGCTGCTTCAGGAATACTTATTTCTCCATTTTTTGACACACGAGTGAGATGTGAGAAATTTACAGAAAAGAATAAACCGAATATAGTTATTTTTATTTCCGATGATACGGGATGGAATGATGTTGGATATCATAATCCAGAAATCAAGACACCAAATATTGATAGATTAGCAAAAGAAGGAGTAGAATTTGACCATTTTTACGTTCATCCTGTGTGTTCTCCGACACGTGCAGCGCTTTTAACTGGCAGGCAACCGAGTAGATTTGGAATATTTTCTGCAATTGCAGGAAAGAGTGACCTTGCACTTCCAAAAGGTACATTTACAATCGCTGATATGCTTAGAGGACAGGGCTATGTAACTTCAATCTGTGGAAAATGGCATCTTGGTTTGAAACCAGAGGTGGGTCCCCGACAGTATGGATTCGATTATTCTTATGGTTATTTGCATGGACAACTTGACCAATTTACTCACATTTATAAAAATGGTGATAGAACATGGCATCGGAATGATAAATTTATAGATGAAGTTGGACACGCAACTGACCTTATAACAAACGAAGCAATCGATTTTATTAAAAATAAGAGAAATAAAACAAAACCATTTTTCCTTTATGTTGCATTCAGTGTCCCTCATTATCCACTGCAGGAAGATGATAAGTGGGTTAATTTGTATCGAAATAACGTTAAGAATTGGTCTCGACAATTATTCTCTGCATCAATGACACATATGGATGATGGTATTGGACGGATACTTTCGACAATTAAAGAAGGAGAGTTAGATAAAGACACATTGATAATTTATTTAAGTGATAATGGAGGTCAAGAGAATTGGAAACCAAAAGATGAATATAACGTTAGACATGGTCCAAATGACGTTCTTGGTGATAATCAACCATTGCGGGGTTGGAAAGGTGATTTGTATGAGGGGGGGATTAGAGTGCCGGCGGTTATGTATTGGAATGGTAAAATAAAACAGCAAAAAATCAAAGAAGCGGTTAGTGTTTGTGACATTTTCCCAACTTTTGCTTATCTAACGGGTGCTAAAATATCTGATAATTTAAATTTAGATGGAGTGAATTTTTGGTCCATTGTTGAAGGTTCTTCATTAAAAAAAGAGCGTGTTTTATATTGGAATACGGGAAGTCAAAGTGCCGTTCGTAAGGGGGACTGGAAACTTATCCATAATGGAAAGACGTTGGATAAGGGGATTGATGAATTATACAATATTGCTGAAGACCCTTTTGAGACAAAAAATTTAGCAAAAGAAAATGAATCAAAACTTTTAGAATTAAGAAAAGAAATGGCGAGACAATTGTCATTGGATTGAAAAGGATTTTTGAATTTTTGGAAGGAATTGCACCATTATGTTATACAGGAGCATTTTTTTAATTTTCTTTTTTTTGTTATCATCGGACGTTTCGTTTTCTAAATGGCTTGAAATTTCAAATTTGCAGGTAAAAAAGGAGATAACGGACCAGGGAGGGGCAAAAATAATAATAGAATATGATATAAATGACCCTGAAATATCATCTGATTCGCCTGCTTATGTTTTTGTTCGTTTCAGTAAGGACTCAGGAAAGGAATGGTATTTGCTTCCGATGCAATATTTTAGGGGCGATGGGTATGATATAGTAGATAGCCCC
>CAZBIT010000247.1:0-4510 GCA_964491835.1 uncultured bacterium | reverse complement strand
TTTTCAATGACATTCCATTATGCTTTATTTCACCTTCTATTATATCTCTTGTTGTTCCAGGTTCATCACTAACAATTACTCTATCCTTTCCCACTAATACATTCAAAAGAGAAGATTTGCCAACGTTAACTCTTCCAAATATTCCGACTTTAATTCCATCTTTATAATACCTCCCAATTTGGTAGGATTCAACCAATTTATGCAGTTTTTCAGATATATCATATAACCTCTTAATAATTATTTCTTTGTTTTCTAAATCCAAATTATCATCAACAAAATCTATCTCTGCCTCCGACGTTGAGTAAATATCGACAATTTTATTTTTTATTTCCTTAAGGGAAGATTTTAATTCACCAATAACTTGCTTGATAGCAATTTTTGCACCTTTTTCTGATTCTGCTTCTATCAAATCGGCAACTGCCTCCGCTTGAGTCAGGTCAATCCTTCCATTTATAAATGCTCTAAATGTAAATTCACCGGGTTCAGCAAGTCGTGCTCCTTGCGATAGTATTACATCAAGAACACTTCTCATCACATAAACACCTCCATGAGTATTTATTTCAACCATATCTTCCCTTGTATAAGTGTTTGGTGATTTCATAACGATATACATAACTTCATCAATTATTTCACCGGTATCGTGATTAACGACATACCCATAATATGCTTTATGAGATTCAGATTTTGATATACTTCTATCTGATTTCAATATATTCTCTGCAATTTTCAGAGCATCATTACCACTTATCCTGATTATCCCAATTGCCCCTTTCCCTATTGGTGTTGATATTGCTGTTATTGTGTCATCCGTTTTCATTTTACAAAACTATAATTAGTCAAAAATAAACAATATAACCCTGCCGGTGAATTAAAGCCAACAGGGTTATATATTAAAAATTCAATAAAAGGTAAACTTATTTAAAACTCATAAATCACACATCGAGATTTTTTACATATCGGGCATTTTTCTCAATGAATTCTCTTCTTGGTTCTACTTTATCTCCCATAAGTATGCTGAAAAGTCTATCTGCATTTGCAGCATCTTCAAGAGTAACCTGAAGGATTGTTCTTTTTTCAGGGTCCATAGTTGTCATCCAGAGTTGTTCGGGGTTCATTTCACCAAGTCCTTTGTATCTTTGAATTACGACATCATTTTCACCTAATCTATTAAGTGCTTCATCCTTTTCGTCATCGCTGTAAACATATATTTCCTCTTTACCCTTTTTAACTCTATAAAGAGGAGGATGGGCGATATAAACCTTTCCTAAATCTATTAATTCCCTCATATGTCTGAAAAAGAAAGTGAGAAGAAGTGTTTTAATATGCGAACCATCGACATCTGCATCTGTCATAATGATTATTTTGCCATATCTGACTTTATCGATTTGGAATTCATCGGAGCCAATACCCGAACCAAGTGCAGTAACAATAGTTCTTATAGTTTCATTACCGAGGATTTTATCCAATGGTGCCTTTTCAATATTTAGAATTTTACCCCTTAGGGGAAGAATTGCCTGATATCTTCTATCACGACCCTGTTTAGCAGAGCCCCCTGCGGAATCACCCTCAACAAGATAAAGTTCGCTCAGTTCTATGTCTTTTATGGAGCAATCTGCAAGTTTTCCGGGAAGTCCACCGCCTTCAAGTGCATCTTTTCTTCTTGTCAATTCTCTGGCTTTTCTTGCGGCTTCTCTTGCACGGGCTGAAAGCAAACATCTTTCGATAATGTTTTTTGCAATCGATGGATTTTGTTCAAGATATTCCCCCAATTTTTCATTAACTATCGATTCGACAATTCCTTTTACTTCGCTATTTCCAAGTCGTGTTTTTGTTTGTCCCTCAAACTGTGGCTCCGTGACTCTTAGATTTATAACCAAAGTTAATCCTTCTCTCGTATCCTCACCGCTTAAATTAAATTTACCGTTTTTAAGTAGATTATTCTTCTGCCCGTAGAAATTTAGTGTCTTGGTTAATGCAGATTTAAACCCAATTAAGTGGGTTCCACCTTCAATCGTATTTATGTTATTTACATACGAAAAGATATTTTCTGTATATGAATCATTGTATTGCATTCCAATTTCCAAATAAACACCATCTTTTTCCTTTTCAAAAATAATTGGACCTTTATGTATCGGGGAACGATTCAAGTCGAGATATTTAACAAACGAAGCAATTCCACCGTTGTATTTATATATCTGTTTTTCACCGCTTCTTTCATCTTTAAGAGTAATTCTAAGACCTTTATTAAGAAAAGCAAGTTCCATCATCCTCTGAGAAATAGTATTATAATCGAATTCCATTTTTATAAACAGATTTATATCAGGTAAAAAAGTAACTTTTGTTCCCGTTGCAGTAGATTTACCGACAATTTCCATTTCAGTAGATTTATCACCCTTCTGGTATCTTTGACGGTAAACTTCTCCATTTCTATAAACCTCTACTTCCAACCATTCAGACAGGGCATTAACAACTGAAACACCAACTCCATGCAATCCACCGGATACTTTATATGAAGTTCTATCAAACTTTCCACCTGCGTGCAACATCGTCAAAACGACCTCGAGTGCGGGTTTTTTCTGTGTCGGATGCATATCGACGGGAATCCCACGCCCATTGTCTTTTACAGTTGCGGAACCATCCGTATTTAAAACAACGTCTATTTCAGTGCAATAACCAGCCATTGCCTCATCTATACTATTGTCAATAACCTCATAAATAAGATGATGAAATCCACGATGCCCAAGGTCGCCGATATACATAGCGGGTCTTCTTCTTACCGCTTCAAGTCCCTTTAGTACGTGTATATTATTTGCATTATATTCGTTATTTTCCATCACTCTTCTTCAAACAATTCTATAAAAAAATTATATCTTTTATAAAATTACTCCCCAATTTTAGATTTAATTTTTTAATAATTTCATTTTTTTGACAAAAAAGCTCCTGTCTCCAAACACTGTTCTTAGTCGTAACGAACATCCGCCCATTTTCAATTTTGAGCGGCGTCGTGTTTTTCGAGCTCATTTCACCGACAACGTCTTCCCATAAAATAAAAGCCCTTCCCTGAAGAATACCCTTTTTTATGTCAAGTTTATCGATAAGTTTATTCAGTATATTCTTTATGGGCTCGGGCTTCCTGTTTTGTCTTTTCATACTATAAAGTGAAATACATTTAAATACAAATATAACTCAATCCGATAGTTTTATTGGCATAACAAGCATCAATAACTCTTCGTTTTCTTTTTGTTCTGATGGATAGACCAATCCAGCACTTAATGGAGTATCAAAATCAAACATCACCTTTTCGGTATCAACATTTCCCAATATATCTAAAATGTATCCTGCATTGTATCCGATTGTCATTTCTTCTCCACTGTATTCTGCAGGAATTGTTTCTCTTCCTTCCTTACCATAATCAACGTCCTCAGCGGATATCTCGAGAGAATTTTTAGAGAGATGTAATTTTATTTGCTGATTAATTTTGTTCGCAAATATTGACATTCTCTTTACCGATGATTCCATCAATTCTCTATTGATAATGAATCTATTCTTATTTTCTTTTGGAATGACTCTTTCATAGTCAGGATACATTCCTTCAATTAGCCTCGAATGGATCACATAATTGTCAAAGTTAAGTATAATGTAATTATCACAGATTGAAATCTGCACCTTACCATCAGACGTCTTATTTCTTATAAACTGGTTCAAAGCTTTGGATGATGTTATGAATCCTCCAATGTTATCCTCAATTTTCACGCCCTTATTAACAATCTTGGCAAGTCGGTGACCATCAGTTGATACGACCCTTAATTCATCCTTTAGAAATTGTAAATAAATCCCACTCAGAGCGGACTTTATCTCCTCAGAAGCCACAGCAAAGAGAGTTTTATTAATCATTCTCTCAAACACACTGCTTTCCAATTCAACTTTATTTTTTATCTTTGCCTCTGGGACTTCAGGAAATTCAGTTTCATTTTCACCGGAAATCATATACTCACCAATTTCAGTTTTAATTTTCGCTCTATAATTCTTGTCAACGTTAATGTCAAGTGGAATATCTGGGAGTTGCCTGATTATGTCGCCTATAATTTTACTAGGTAAAGCCACACCACCTTCCTTTTCCGTCTTAACAGGTACTTTAGATTGTATAGTTACTTCAAGGTCGGTTGCAGTTAGGTATAAATTATCACCTTTTGCTGAAAAAAGGACATTTCCTAAAATTGGAAGTGTCGTTTTTGAAGGAACCACACTTATAATGCTCAGCAAAACATTTTTTAAATCTCCACTCTTAACAAAAAACTTCATATTTTACTCCAAACTTATTGTAAAATAATATATTTTAATTTTATAATTTACGAAATTTTTATCAAATTTTCAAGTTTTTATTTTAACTTTTTTAGTTTATTAATATAAAATAATAATTTAATTAATATAATTAATTATTGTAGTATTTATACATGTATGTTTATATGTGATTAAAATATATAAATCTAATAAACTTAATTTGATAAAA
>CAZBIT010000246.1:0-4564 GCA_964491835.1 uncultured bacterium | reverse complement strand
AATATGAAAACAGGTTTCCTATCAAAAAAATTAATCATTATTTTATTATCAATATTTATTACATCAATCATTTATTCTAAAGAAGCGAAAGTTATTACCTATCCTGCTCCAGAAGGGGAAACACCCTCGCTTGACTATAATATAAAGGTCAATGATAAGCAGGTATTTGTATACCAAGCGAGAGTTTCAGCAATGCCCGTGAATCAGGTCTGGCCAGGATATCAACGCCCTCAGGAACAAACTGAGATTGCATCATTTGCTTATTTTGATTTTTCCGGTCAGGTTTCAATCGAAATGACGTCAAACAAAGAAATTAAATCCGTTGATATTAGACCTAAATCTTACGGCATAAATCCCGTAATAAAAGGCAATACAATTAAATTCGACTTATCTCGACCGTGCAAAATTGTAGTTGAAGTCAATGGATGGCACAATGCTTTACACCTTTTTGCCAACGATATTGAAAAGAATCCTCCAAAACCAGGTTACACAAATTTGCGTTATTTCGGTCCGGGTATTCATCGTGCAGGAATTATCAAAATGAATGATAAAGAGACTATATATATAGCAGGAGGAGCAATTGTTCACGGCGTAATTGAAGCAACGAATCTATCTAATATCAAGATTCTTGGTCATGGAATTCTTGATGCAAGCACAATTGGAAGATTTGATGCGAACGAAATGATTGCCCTAACTAACTGTTCAGATATTCTTATAGATGGTATTATCTGCAGGGACCCGCATAAGTGGACTGTTACGCCGAGAAGATGCAAAAATGTCAAAATATCCGATATAAAACTTGTTGGGCTGTGGCGTTATAATGCAGATGGAATTGATATTTGTAACACTGAAGATGTAATAATTGATAATTGTTTTGTAAGGGCTTTTGATGACAATATAGTAATTAAAGGTTTACGACAGAGAAGGTCTGAATCTAATACAAAAGATATGAACGTTAGAAATGTTGAGGTCCGCAACTGTGTATTATGGAATGATTGGGGACGGCCATTGGAAATAGGTGTTGAAACAAATGTAGATTCTGTTGGTTACATTGTCTTCAAAGATTGTGATATTGTCCACTACGTTCATATTGCTATGGATATACAGCTTGGGGACAGAGCAATTGTTCACCATGTGAAATATGAAAACATTCGTGTTGAAGAACCTATAGTTCAAAATGCAAAAATTGCAGACCGTCCTTACGACCCATCTGAATTAGGCAAATTAATTGAAATGGTTATTCGCAAAACCGTTATCAGTCGTGATTCAATAAGAGGAAGGATTGAAGATGTATCCTTTAAAAATATTACCTTCAATGGAAGTACGTCTCCCAGATCAGTATTTGAAGGATTTGACGACAATCATTTGATAAAAAATATAACGTTTGAGAACATTACAATTAATGGAAAGAATGTTAAAAATCTTGAACAAGGCAATATGATTTTAAACATATTTACTAGGAATATTATGTTTAAATAATATAAAAACAAGTTTATGTCATTATAATCATATTTACACTTTAAAGTAAATATTAAGGTCTAGATTTT
Source organism: uncultured bacterium (assembly GCA_964491835.1). Lineage (GTDB taxonomy): Bacteria > SM23-31 > SM23-31 > JAUVVT01 > JAUVVT01 > CAZBIT01. The sequence goes on along the minus strand of CAZBIT010000246.1, from coordinate 3,017 downwards.
ACTTATGTAAGTGTTTTTTCCTGCTTTGCTAATTCTTGCAACTTTTCGTGTTAAATCATGACACATAAATTTCGATATAAGTTCTACCCAACTTGTTTTAGCAAAAAAGAAAGAAAAACTATTATGAAATGTTGTCTTATTTAAAGACTATTAAAATGCTTTAAAGTAAATTTTTTAAAATACTAAAAATTAAAAAAATATAGAAAATCCTTGAATAATTAAAATTTAAAAATTAATATAGATAAAAGATGTAAATAGATTTTTTTTAAGACATATAATTAAATAAACTTTAATAAGGAGTTACGTTGATGATTAGAAATAATTTTTTAAAAGGAAGAGTTTTTAAAACTGTTGTATTATTAACTTTGATTCTGATATTTTCTATGGATTTTCTAAATCCAGAAACCACAGCACAATCTAAAAAATCATTATGGGACTTAGGCTATGCACTTCTACCCGAACCTCAAAAGATTGAATTAAAAGATGATAAGGTCAGTTTTGGTTCGGACTGGAAACTGGAACTTTTAACAGGTGTAAATGAACAACATATTGCAGTTAGGACACTTATTAATAGACTTAATAAAGATTTTGGAATAAATCTTTCTGAAAAGACCAATGGAAAAACAATACAACTTGAAATACGTCCAGGTATCGCTGCAAAGGGTGAAAAAGAAGCATTGGCTCGACAGGGTTACGTTTTAGAAACAAAATCAGATAAAATATTAATAGCAGGAAATGATAATCCTGGCATTTTTTATGGTGTTCAGACATTACTACAATTATTGAGTTCCAAATCGGAACACACGCTACCTGTCTGTAGAATAGAGGACTGGCCTGAACTTGAACTTAGAATAATCCATTGGTGTGAAAAACATCATCAGAGTAAAATGGAGACATTGAAAAGATACATCGACCAGGCGGCTGAATACAAAATAAATGCAATTGGCTGGCAGATAGAAGATAAGTTTGCGTATAAAAGACATCCTGTAATCGGAGCACCCGGTGCATTTACAAAAGAGCAGGTACAGGAAATTGACAAATATGCCCGTGAGAGATACGTTGAACTTATCCCCCTTGTTGACTGCCCGGCACATATAGCATACGTGTTAAAACACCCTGAATTTGCTCATTTAAGAGAAGACATTAATAATAATTATATGATGTGTCCTTATAATGAAGATGGATGGAAATTGCTTTATGATATGTTTGACGAAATAACAGAAGCATTTGGTGGAAAATATTTTCACGTATCAACCGATGAGGCATATTTTCTTGGAGATGGTATTGAATGTGGTTGTGCTGATAAATTAAAACAAAAAGGCAAGAGTGGGATATTTGTTGATTTTATGAATAGAGCAACTGAATATCTTGAGGGTAAAGGTAAGCAAGTTATGTTCTGGGGCGAATGGCCATTAGAAGTTAAGGATATACCCAAATTACCCAGTACAATTATAGATGCCGTGGCAGGTGATGAATCGTTAGAAAGAAAGGGTGAATTGGAAACGGAAAGAAAACATGGAATGAGAGTCCTAATTTATGTTTCAATTCACGGTGGGGGACTTTTTGCAAACTATTTTCAGAGAGTAAATGGTGTATTTAAAGACATATCATCTGATGAGGTGAGGAAAAATGACGTTCTCGGAACGTTTGTTGCTGGCTGGGATGATTCAGGCCCACACGATGAGGTTTTTTGGCTTGGATGGGTTGCAGGTACTTCTTATGCTTGGAATGGTGAAACTCCTTTACCAGAAAAACTAATCTCACAATTTATGAAACTCTTTTATGGTATCAACGCAACAAATATGGAAGAAGTATATAAATTAATGGATAATGGGCATAGATTCTGGTCAGGTTCATGGACTTCGGTTCCTTCAACGTTAGTTCCTATTTACGGATATTCAGGAGGAAAATATCTAATTCCCCGTCCCCGTCGGTTACAATCTCTCGAGCTACCAAATTTACCAGATGTTGAAACACTTTATAATCATCCTTTCTGGAAAAACCACTATGGAAAAAATTTAGAAAATTTAAGAAATGAAAAAGAAGAAAATGCTCTTCTCATTAAACTTCTTAACGATAATCTGAACAAGGTTTCGAAAAATAAATATAACATTGAAATAATATTATCATTAGCACAATTATTTCGTCATAATATAAATTTACTTGAAACTCTTAATATGATTGAAGACACCCTTTCATCAGCAGCCAGAAATTACTTGGATTATAATAATGCTATTTCCTGTCTTAACACTGCAATAAAACTGGCTGAAGATATGTGTAAAGAAAGAGAAGAATCTTATTATCAATTGAAAAGTATCTGGGAGGAAAGCCGTTATCCAAAAGGGAGAATCGTTAACGGGAGAAAGTTCGTTCATATTCTCGACGATACAAAAAATCATACAGGCGACCTTACTCCTGATTTATCATATATCGTTATGCGTGAACGAGACATTAATTTAGAAAAATGGATTTATGATTTAAAAAGCATCAGACATACATTTGTTCGTAAATATAAGTTCGAAATACCTGAAGAGTTTTTACATTATTAAAATTAAACATCTATTGAATATTTATCTGATTAATTGTAATCGAAGAGAAACAATTATATATATAAAGAGATTGCTGCAAAATTATCATATAAATTAAATTTATGAATTTAAATTTGTACTTTTAAGGGGAATAAATCCAACGGAAGCTTCATGTATAAAAAACATTGCAACTTTTAGGTAATTATTAGTTTAAATTTCACTTAAATCAATAAAACACAAAAAATTTTAAATACTACATAATTTTAATTGACAATGTTAAAAAGTTTTTTTATAATTTTACATTAATTTTTTTCTATTTACTACCAATTATACATTTTAAAAACTTATCAAAATTCAATTGCTTACATTAACGTCAGGAAAAATAAAATGGAACAATTTCAGGCATTTGCCAATTATCTTGCTGTAAATTTTTATAATGTTTATATGATTTCACTATTGCTTGGGACGGGTTTGCTTTTTACTATACTT
>CAZBIT010000245.1:0-4566 GCA_964491835.1 uncultured bacterium | reverse complement strand
ATATAAATTTCTTGTGAATTAAAGAAATCTTTTTTAAATTTAAGGGGGGAAAAATATAAGTGTAAATTTTTTTTACCGACTTGGAAAGGTGGCCGAGTTGGTCGAAGGCGATCGCCTGCTAAGCGATTGTAGGGTCAAAAGCTCTACCGGGGGTTCGAATCCCCCCCTTTCCGCTAAAAATTTTATTCATTTTTAAAAAGTTAAACTATCCCCCCACAACAGTGCTTGTATTTTAATCCACTCCCACAAGGACAGGGTTCATTTCTTCCAACTTTTTTTTCTACATCTGCAAATTCATAATCTCTATCTCTATTTTCTGAATCTTTGATTATTCTTGCAAGTTTTTTAACCTTTGGAACACTGTATTCAAAAAATTCCCTATACGATTCACAGAAATAAAATTTATTTTCCGTGTCTCCTTTAATTCCCCTAAATTTTTGACATCCACAATAACAGTATCCAAGCCATTTGCAATCAAAACATTCACGGTTTAAATTCATTTTCAGATTAGTAAATTCTTCGCATTTCTTGCTCAAAACAAGTTCAGGCAGAGGCGTCTCCATAAGATTTCCGTATTTCCATTTTGGTTCTACAAAAAAATCACAGGCATAAACGTCCCCGTTATGTTCAACAACTACGTGCTGTCCACACTGATTATCATATATACAAACCGTGCATTTCCCGCGAACCTCTTTATGAATCAACGAATCAAAATCACGAACGGAAACATAAGGATGACCATTATTATACCACAAATCAAATAACCTACATAAAAAATCTCCATATTCAGATGGTGAAACTGAAAAGTCAGCAATTTCGCCTTTATCATCATACTCAACAATCGGAATAAACTGCATATAGACAATATTATTCCTCAAAAAGAAATTAAATATCTTTTCAGGATACTTCACGCTTTCACTATTAACCATAGAAAGAACATTAAACTCGACATTAAATTTTCTCAATAAATTTGCTGTCTGCCAGACCTTTTCAAACGTTTTGCCATTTCCAGCAGTTTTTCGAAATCGGTCGTGAATAAAATCCTCACCATCAATTGACAATCCTACCAAAAATTTATATTTATGAAAAAGGCGAGCCCAATCTTCATTAATGAGCCAGCCGTTTGTCTGAAATGCATTAGAAACAACCTGCCCCTTTCCATATTTTTGTTGAAACTCAACAACCTTTAAAAAGAAATCAATCCCCATCAACGTCGGTTCTCCCCCCTGCCATATAAAACCGACATTTTTACCTGATGCTTGTATTACCTGTTTTATCATTTCCTCCAATACTACGAGAGACATTCGATGTTTTTTCAAATTCGGATATAATTCGCTCTTCCGAAGATAAAAACAATAATCACAACTAAAATTACAGTCAGCCCCTGCCGGTTTTATGATTAACGATTTATTGAAGTGCATTTTATCAAAAAATCTTAATTCTCAACTATATTAACGATCTTTCCAAAAAGTTTATTTCAACTCACTGTAAAACAAACTAAAAGTGTTTTGAAATGTAATGAATAAAAGTAAATTATACTCTAATTTATATTTCTTATTATTTTCCGCATTAACCTTCTTATTTTCTTTAAGGTATCTATTGAATACTTAGCTTCAAGTTTCGATGCATCTTCCCCAGGATAACGAAAAGTTATAGCAAATGTGGATAGATTACTTATTTCTTCCTTGTATTTTTCTATTTCTGGAAAGAAAGGTTTACATATATTGAGAAGTGTATTGAGGTCATGAATTTTTGGTATAACAATTTCATATTCATTAATTAATGCTTTTAAATACTTTTCAATACTTTGCTGAGCATGAAAACAAATTGCATCATAAACAGGTTTGTTAGAATTTATTTCATGTTTAATGACCAGATAATCTCCTTCAGCTTTTTTTATCCATTCCTTAGTTGTCTTTTTCATATAAAACCTTTCCCTTTTCAAGTATCTCTTTATAAAAACAGTCACCTTCAAAAATTCTCCATTCAATCTCTTCTGGACGCTTCACAATTATATCGATAGGGAATTTATGATCAATGCTTCCAGAAATTTCCGCAGCCTGTCTTATTGTTCTTTTTTTAGTATTCATAATTACAAGAATGTCGATATCGCTATATCGAGATGTTTTACCATAAACAAAAGACCCAAATAAAATGATTTTTTCTGGATTAAATAATTCAACTATTCTTTTAGCAATTTCATCAATTTTTTTTATATTTGGTTTTTCAATTAATATCTTTTTCATCATCCAATCCCAAATTTGAATCCATTTTATTGATCTTAAAAACACAAAAATACAAAAACTTTAATTGTAATAAACTATAAATTTTTCAAAAATTTTTATTCACTCCAGGTATCCACTTAACTGCATTCTCATAGAAAATCTTTTGGAGAACATTTTTTGGTAATGCAAGTCCTTGTAAAGAATATTCTCTCATCGAGATCTCATCATCTGTGGAATAGAATACAAAATCATCCAAATATCTCTGAAGTAATCGTTGTTTTGCTCTTTCTGCCTGTTCTGGGGATAATGAATATTTCTTGAGTAAAGTTTGTATTTCATTTTTAGCTTGCTCTTGTTTAATGTCTTTTTTGAGAAGTAAACTTTGTTTAATTTTTTCAACTTGTTCGGGAGCAATATTAATCATACCTCCGGACATATCTGTTCCATATAAAATTCTATCTTGATATTTTATTAAAAATGCCCTCACTTTTCCTCTTTGTTGACCCATAAGATAATTGATTCTGGCAGCGGTATCCACAGCAAAATTAGGATACTTATCAAACCTCTTCGCCAATTCATCAACATCGAACTCTACACTCCCCAAATGACATCCAATAACTTTTAAATTTGAATAATTTGCAAGAATATGGTCTCTTGCTGCCATAATATGATTGTAAGAAGGTTTATCTGGTTTATCCCAGAAATGCCATTCTGGATTGTTTGCCCAATAACTCGTCGGTTTACCACCAGGTCCTATTGGGAGAGGCATCCAGGCTTGAATTGGCTCCCCAATATGAGCAAATAATGGTTTCCCTTCTTGTGCAATATAATTAAAAATTGGGGTAAACATTGGGTCATCGATTTGAATGAATTCACCTTTAGAATTTTTAATCTCCATTCCAATCTCTTTCCAGACCTTCACTGCAACAGCGCCATTATCAAAACTATCTTTTAAATATCCTTTCACCTGCTCAACCCAATCTGGCTCATTTCTTTGTGTAAGATCAAATGTCGTTGACCATGCATAATACCTCGGATATTCATTACAAAATTGCTTTGCTGTATTTACCTGAAAGTTCATAACATCCATATTAACTCCACGAGTGCAGATTGTAAAGAATTTCATATTCAATTCATCCATTACTTCTCTAAGATAAGAAGCATCACTTACTATATGAGTGTGAATGTCAATCTTTTTTATGGACTTCAAATAATAAAGTTGCCCCATCGTTTTAGGATAAATGAAACAAAAAAAACCAACAATAATTAAACCTAATAATAAAAATTTTTGACATCTTCCCATAATAAACCTCCTTTCTTTACAAAATAATTAAAAATATCTTATTAGTGAATTCAGATTATGTAATTAATCAAAATTATTTAGTCAAAAAATAACTATACAAAAATAAAAAATCAAGTAATATAAAAAAGGGAGGATTTTATTTCATAAAAATAAATCCTCCCTTTAATTGAAACAAAAAATGGAAATTTCAAATTTTGTCTTTCAACCATCCTTTTGTAGCATCAATTCTGACATCAAAATCAGGAACATAGGGTTTAATATCGATAAGGGGTGTCCCATCAATCATATCGATTTCAGACACAAAAAGTTTATTTTCTTTTATTTCCAAAAGTTTTACAATAGAAAGACCGATTGGATTAGGTCTATTTGGTGCCCTTATAGAAAAAATGCCGTGTTCTTTATCATCCAAAAATGGTTTCCTCTGTAATACAATTTCTTTAACAAGATGAAAGTAATAAAGTAGAATTATATGAGAAAAACTTTCAATATCTTTTAATCCCTCCTGATATTCAGAAAATACTTCCACTATACCTGTTCCATCTGGTTTAAAAATTCCTTGTATTGGTACATCCTTCATATCATTATAAGAAGTATGTATAACTCCAATTTGTTTTATTGACCATTCCATTTTTACACCATAGATTTACATTTAAAAGTCATTGTTTGTAAGTCCCATTTCCTAATAATTTTTCCTTCGCTCTCCAAATCCACCAATAGAGTATTTACTTCTTCTGGATTGATATTGAGATTCTCTCTAATTTTATTTTGAGGAAGAACTCCACCAGATTGATTCAGCATTGATAATATCTGCTTCACAACTACTCTATTATCAACTTGACCTTTTTCTTTCATTTCGTATAATAAATTATTCTTTTCTCGCATTGCACTTATAACAAAATACAATGATATAGTCAACAAAAACACAATCATTAATATAATAAACGGATGATTAAATAGTTCATAATAATAACTAATTTAAATTCTCCTCTCCATATATAAAACTAATTAAGTCATTAAGGTCTGATAATTATTTATCAG
>CAZBIT010000244.1:0-4568 GCA_964491835.1 uncultured bacterium | reverse complement strand
GATATGGTTTGTTCATCCAATTGATTTAATTTTATCCAGTTATTTCCATATTTTGAAGTAAGCAAATTAATTTTATCCGTTTCTGAACCATCGACGTAGTTTATTGCTTCAACAAAAGAAACAACTTTACCGCCATTTTTCAAATATTTCTCAATTATTGAGACAGTTGAAGAATTTAGATTTTCCAAACCCGGGGGTAAAACAAGAATGTCATACTCTCTTTTTCCAACAGCAAATTTGCCATTTTTAATGCTTCCAAAATCTTTAATCGTATTCTCACATCCAAGGTCATACTCAACCTGAAGTTTTGCCAAGTTTGTAATGAACTCTTGAAACGCATCCCCAAGTGATTGATTTCTAACATTTGGATTTGTTGGAGAATAATACATCCAAGCCGACGATGTAGGTTCTATCACTAAAAGTTTGTTTATCTGTTCACCAGAAGAAAGCACCAAAGAAAGACGCCCATAATAATCCGCCAGAACGCGATAAAATTTCCACCAGGGTTCATGATAAAATGAAAGAGGCCAGTCCCGTTTTCTTATACCTTTCAAAGTCATTTGAAAGAGATGCTGAGACATAAAATTTACGCCAATGGCATACTCCCAATCACCATTACGCTTCAAATCCTCAAATCGAATCTCCCATCCACTTCCACCATAAGTTTCACTCAAAGTTCGAGAATACCCCATCTGATTTGCGATACTGCTTATTTCTTTCACGGAACGAACATTGCCAAATTGTGCTCCTGTGCCTTCACTGTATCTGTTAACCAGCATATCAACTCCTGGCATTTGTTGCCATCCTGCCATTGCCATATTATCCGGAGACCGTGAAGGATTGGGCCATTCGTGTTCCCAGTAATGACCGGTAAATTTCATATTATTTTTTTCACAATACTTATAGTAGACCTTTCCCCAACGTTCAATAAAAAGTCCCAACAAAGTAGAATAATAATTATGCCTTACCTTTTTCCAGTTTCCGACCTCTTCAAAAAGTGATGGCAGATTTAAAGTTAAATCGTATCCCCACATTTTTTTAAATTGCGAAAAAAGGTCAGGCGTCCAGGTTATTGCTTTCCCACCTGAAGGTGCAATTTCTGCCTCATCCTGAAATGCTCCATGCATTATTTTCCCGAAATCTTTGCCAAAATATCTTTTATATCCTTTTTCAAACGTAATTTCTAAAAATTTTTCTGTAACACCTTTATGTAATAAGTCAACGTTCTTTTTTGACCTATCAGGAATTAATTCGAAAATATAATAATCTCCGGATTTTGATTTTTCATTTTCTAATTTTTTTGTAATGTCTACAAAATTTGAATTCTCTAATTTTAAAATTACTAAGACCTCACCTTTTATTTCTGTTGGGAGAACATTATAATGATGAAAACTCAATGACTTTCCCGCAGATTCGGGCATTTCTGCACGCACGTGTCCCCCAGCGATTCCACTTGGAAAACCGTTCTCATCATAAATCCACATTATCATACCTAAATTTTTTAATTTTTCATAGGCATACTTGTATAACGAAAAATATCTGTCTGAAAGATAGTCAGTCATAAAACCATAACGTGGATGAACAAATATTCCTCCTATACCCTGAGGGTACATCCTATCTATTTGACCATCAATTTTTTCCTCTGTTACATCGTCGTTCCACACAGTTAAAGGAATGGTTCTATACTCCATTGGGGGATTACTAAAATTTTGCTGTATTTTTTGAAAGGAATTAATCCCTACCTTTGCTTTTTGTGCACAACTAATCGTTAATAAGATTAAAATAGAAAAAGCAATAAAAACTGTCGAAAAATAATGTTTTGTACACATAATTGTTTTCCTTCTATGAAATTATTAAATTAATTTTTAATTTTTTCATTGAATTACTATTTTTCTATAACCGAGAAATCTTCAAATAAACCATAGCCAATAAAATCATACTTTTCTCCACTTGGTTGTTTTTCAGGTGCTACATCCCAAGAACTTGGTCCAGTCCTTCCCCTTACGGGATTGTGATGCGGTCCTAATAAATTTTTTAATGAACCGTAAACTATAATAGTAATCTCATTCTTACCATTTTTGATTTTATCTGAAATATCCAAACAGTGTGGAGGCCATGATATAATTCCAGCGAATTCTTTATTAACCCGAACTTCTGCAACAGTCCCAAGCCATTTACTTAATTTTACAAAATATTTCTTATCTTTTGACGTGATATCATAAGTTTTGCTATATGCAACTCCATCAGAATAAAAGGGAATTCCTTGCTTATTCCATTCGCCGATGGATAATTTTGAGGGTTTAATTAACCTCCATCCCTTTGCTTGTGAACGTAAATTAAAATCACCCAATATATATATATTCTCCAATTCAGCAAGAATGGTAAATGGGGAAACTTTCAAAGTTATTAAATTTGTCCCATTAACAACATATCGACCAATATCAAAAACTGCAAAAGCAGGGTCTAACCAGAATTCACCTGAAATAGGTTCAACCTTATTACCATTCAAATAAACTTTGAAAATTTCTGGTTGTTCAACAACTGCTTTAAGAGTTGTTTTATTAACATCTTTATCCACTTGAAAATAATAAGTCGCTTCAAAGCCCGAATCTTTTGGAAATTTATCTTTATCGAGAATTTCTGTTTTAAATTGATAACTACCATACCACGGATTACTCCTGAAACCATAGTGCTGATAGACATTTCTCTGTGCAAAGTTAGAATATAAATCTTTTTCTTCTTTTCCTTCAAGTTTTATATCACAATAATCAATAGTGAGCGCATTTGGTTTTATCCTATAAATTTGCAAATTACTAATCGGTTTAAGTAATTTTTCGGAAAGTGTATCCTCCGAAGTAGTATAAACTTTTTCTAAGGGTGAATTAAAGGAACTGACAAATAGTAATAAACTTCCAACAGGAGGTAAATCAAAATCAATCGACAGCAAATTCCCCTCATTTTTAGCAGGATATTGAGTAATATTCCCATTCAAAAGATTCAGTTGTAGAGCAGATTTCCCCTTAACTTTCGCTATACCTGAAGCATTTTCTTTATCACTCGTATTTACCAGGAAAAGTATTTCTCCATCGTTTAAATAACGTCGGTGATGATGTAATATTCCGGATATGTTCTCAGGATTTGGTATGCTGAAATTCTCAGAAGCAAATAAATCCACTGCAACTTGTGCATCCAACTGATTTAACTTTATCCAGTTTTTTTCATATTTAGAAACAACTGAACTAACTTTATCAGATTCCGCACCATCAACATATTTCGGTGTCTCCACAAAAGAGATAACTTTACCACCTTCTCTAAGATATTTTTCAATCAAAGCGACGGTGGAAGCATTCAGGTTTTCAAGCCCTGGTGGAAGAACAAGAATATCATAATCCCTTTCACCTACGACAAACTTACCATTTTTTATTTTCCCATTATTTTTTATTATGTTCTCACATCCAAGGTCATACTCAACCTGAAGTTTTGACAACTTGGTAATAAATTCTTGAAATGAATCTCCAAGTTCCAAATTCCTTTGATTAGGAGTAATTTTCGCTATAATCTCTTTATATTCATCTCCCGGTTCTTTATTTCTTATATTCATACTAATCGTAGAGTAATACATCCAAATCGATGATGTCGGCTCAATAACAAGAATTTTATTTATCTGTTTTCCAGAAGAAAGCACCAGAGAAAGACGGGCAAAATAATCGGCAAGAACTTTATAAAACTTCCAATACGGACCATGATAAAAAGATGGTGGGTTATCCTGCTTTCTTTTACCTTTAAGGGTCATTTGGAAAAGATGTTGATTCAAAAAATTGACGCCAAGAGCATATTCCCAATCACCAATACGCTTCATATCTTCAAATCTCAGTTCCCATCCACTCCTGCCATAGGTCTCACTCAACGTGCGATTACGCCCCATTTGATTTGCAACACTGCTCAATTCTTTAACAACACGAACATTACCAAATTGTAAAAACGGATATCCAAATTTTACCTTTTGGGCTTCAAGACGTTGCAATCTGGAATCATCGTTATAAGTGTTATCGAGTATATCTATTCCGGGCATATGTTGCCATTCATACATCGCCATATTATCGGGTGAACGAGCAGGATTGGGCCACCAATTCTCCCAATAGTGACCAGTAAATTTCAAATTATTCTTCTCACAATAATTATAATATACCTTAGCCCAACGTTCGATAAACAAATCTAACAAAACAGAATAATAATTATGTCTTATTTTTTTCCAATTCCCAACCTCTCCAATGAGGGATGGGAGATGGAGTTTCAGGTCGTATCCCCACTTCTTTTGAAATGCTGTAAATAAATCAGGAGTCCATTTCAAAGAGTTAGCAACAGGAGATGAAATATCCGCCTCATCCTGAAAAGAGCCAAGTATCGTTTTCCCAAACTCCTGACCAAAATACTTTTTATAACCTTTTTCTAAAGTAATTTCTAAAAATTTTTCTGTAATGCCCTTCATCAACAAATCCACATAGTCATTGGAAGTATTTTTAACTAATTCAAATACATAATATTTTCCCGTTTTAGATTTTTCCTCT
>CAZBIT010000243.1:0-4587 GCA_964491835.1 uncultured bacterium | reverse complement strand
GGAAAGTTAATCTTGAAAGAGGCGTGGAACTCATTAAGAAGAACACAGGAAGAACCGCTAAAACCTTAGTAAGATTAGAAGATATGTTGAATCAGAAAGATATTGATGCGGTGATTGTTGCAGTGGGAGACCCTCAACACGCACAACTTTTGGCAAAGGTTGTTAATGCTGGTAAAGATTGCTACTGTGAAAAACCGATGGCAATAACTGTTAAACATGCAAAAGAGGCGGTTGCTGCCGTAAAAAAATCAAAAAGAATTGTTCAAATTGGAACTCAAGGATTAAGCAGTCCATCTTTGTGGGGATTAAAGAAATTCATCGCGTCAGGTAAACTTGGGAAAATTAGTGTAGTTGAACAGACACAAAGTTATTGGGGACCAAGATGGCGTGGGAGAGAAGAGGTTAATGAAATTAAAGAACCGGATACCGACTGGAAAGTATGGCTTTTGGATTACCCGTATCGAAAGTTTGACCCAAAATTGTACTTCGAGTATAGAATTTACAAAGATTTCTCAACGGGTATTGCAGGACAATGGATGAGTCACAGAGTCGCTGCAACTGCGCTTGCAATGGGCGAAACATTTCCTTTTAGTGTATCTTCTGATGGTGGCAATTTTGTTTGGAAAGATGGAAGAGAAATACCCGATGTTTTTATAGCAAATGTGATTTATCCATCTGGTTGGATGTATACTTATGCTTGCAATTTTGGTACTGACTACCCAGGAGTAGATAAATATTATGGATTAAATGGAACCATTGATTCAGAAAGGGGAGGATATAGGGTTACGGGTGAAGGGGGCGGAATAGAAGATACTCCAGAAAATCGAGAGAGACAAAAAAGAACTATAGGTTCAGGAACAGGGTCTATTGTTAATCCAAATAAGATAAAAGGGGAGATTAAAATTGAGCCAGAGGGTGGAACTGAAGGAAGTAATTCACATATGAGAGAATGGATTAATTGTATACGTTCAAGGAAAGATCCAAGTGCAGACGTTATGACCGGGTATTATCATTCCGTTGCCTGCATTATGGCACATCAATCGGGATACCTTGGAAAGAAACTATACTGGGATAGTAAAAAAGAAGAAATAGTCGATTCCCCACCAAAAGCATAACTCAAAAAACAAAATCAAAATATTCTGAAGTGTGTTGGTCAAAATATCAACACACTTCAATCTTTACATTAATGCTTTATCTTAATGGAGTTATAATTATCTGTAAGATTTGCTGAAATATTAAATTTGAAAGGTGAGAATTTTATTATCAAATAATTTTTAAAATACGAGGATTATTCATAAATATTATTATTATTCACATATTTTCTTGTTTTTGGAATAAGTTTATTATTATATTTAAAAATATAATAATTATATAAATATTTTAACTTATGAACAAGAATTGCTTATTTGTTTTTTTAATTTTTATGTCGTTCATAATTTTCCATTACTTTAATAGTAATGGAAAACAAACTGGGAGTTCAGACACTACAAGTATCGTTTTAAGTGAGAACAAATATGCTGTTGAAGCATATGATAGGGGTGTGGAATACTTAATGGATGGGAATATTGATGATGCGGTTATGGAATTTAAAAGGGCGATTAAACTTGATAAAAAATTCGCAGAAGCACATCACCAACTTGGTCTTACATATCTTGAAAGAAACACTATTTACTGGCGCAGTAGGTCAGTTTTAGCACTAAAGGAAGCGGTGTTCTGGGATAGAGATGATTTTAAAATTCAACTTGACCTTGGAAAAGCATATCTCAAACAGAGATTTAGATATAATGCAAAGAAAAAGTTTGAGTGGCTCCAAAAAACAAATCCGAATAATGTAGAACTTTTATTAAGTTTGGGAAAACTTTATCAGGAAGACGTAGAATATTATGAAAATATGGTTGATGTATATGCAGATAACCGAGGGGTTCTTTCGTTTATAAATTCTGACCTTCTTTCTGCCATCTTTAATTACGATGGTATCGGAGTAGTGAAAGAATTTATTAAAGACAGGGATGAAGTTTTTGGTCAGTTTCAAGATTATTCATCATATCTTGAGAAAGATTATGCAAATGCGGCTATTGCATATGCTAAAGTCCTTGATATTGATTCTAAAAATAAAGAAGCACTTAATCAACTTAGTCTTCTTTCGTTTACTGCAGGAATGATGCACGAATTTATCAAATATCAAAAAATGATACTTGAAATAGACCCTAATAATAAAAACGCTCATCTATATTTAGGGCTTGGTTATCACAAAATAAAAGAGTATGGTATGGCTTTTAAGGAGTATGAGATAGCGAGGTCATTAATGGAACCAGATGAATTAACGGTCTTTAATTCCATCGACTACATTATCCCGTATGATAAGAGAAAAGAATATGAACAATTAGCATTTAATGCAAAGATGGATTTTGAAAATAAATTCTGGAAAGAAAGAGACCCACTATATCTTTCTGAATATAATGAGAGAATTCTTGAACATTACTGCAGAGTTGCATACTCTAACTTAAAATTTGAAGTCCCAAGAAAGAATATACCTGGTTGGAAAACAGACAGAGGGAAAATATATATAAGATATGGTCAACCTTTAAGAATTGCGCGATTAAGACCGTCATCTAGCAATCAGGGTATTGGTGGTGACTTTGACCTTTGTGAGATTTGGTATTATGAGAATTTTAGTTTCGCATTTGAAGATCCGTATCTTACGGGAGATTTCAAACTCGGAAGCAGAACGCGATTCCCCGGGGTCAACTTTCCTGAAATGGCTGATGTTTTATATAAGGAATGTTCTGAAATATACGCTCATAGATACGAAGGAACATATTTTGACGTTCCCTTTTATACCGCAAATTTCAGAAGCAAAGAAAAGAAGACACAAACTGAAGTTTATTATGCTATCCCAAAGAATGACCTATCGTTTAGCCGGATTGATACAAATGACGTTTCGTCTGTTTTAAAAGGATTTTTTGTGTTTGATGAAAATTGGAATGAAATACAACGCTCTGTATCAAAAGAGAAATTTTATTTGAGCACACGTCTCAATCCAGAAAAATATTTTTATATAATTTGTCAGAATAATCTCGATTTACCTTTTGGCAATTATACTTTGGTATTTGAATTGCAGGATGAAAAGTCGAAAAATACAAATGCACAGAGAAAAAATTTAATAGTTGATTCATATAAAATGGGAAATCTTGACGCAAGTGATGTCGTTCTTGCCTCATTAATAGATTCTACATTTCAAAAAACACCGTTTTCAAAGCATAATCTTCAAATTATACCAAATCCAGCGCGAACATATAGTAAAGCTCAACCTGTTTATCTTTATTTTGAGGTTTATAATCTGAGACTTGCACCACCAGGTGAAACAGGTTTTGATGTAATTTATAATGTTCAGACTGCTGAAAAAGAAAAATCAACTGCATCAAAAGTATTTTCGAAAATAGGTAAATTTTTTGGACAAAAAGATGAAAAGGTAAGTATTTCTTCATCATACTTTTATCATGGAAGTACTCCTTCGGAAAAAATATATCTTTCGATAGATATGAGTGCACTTAAGAATGACGTTTACGACCTTTCAGTAACAGTCGTGGATGTAAACTCTAAAGAAAGAATAAACAAAAATGCTCAATTAATTGTTCAAGATGATTTAATTTATTATCTTTATTAAAGATTTAATTTTATGAGAACGCTGAAAAGGTCCAAAAAATGATTAAAAATCCTTAAATTCTAATTAATCCAAACTTGAAATAACATAGATTTTTCGGATTGTTATGATGAGCCCCCGATTACTTGGGAATGACATAAAGAGAAAGAGATAGTTTTATTTTTGTAAACAACTCCAAAAAAATTATTTTAGAGGAATTCACAATGAAAAAGTGCGTAATTCTCTTTTTACTATTATTATATCAAGTTATTTTTCCAAATATTTCTTTTTCACAATTAAAATTCGGTGTAATGAGTTATAGTTTTAGACATCTTCCGTATGAGGAAATGCTCCAACAACTTCAGCGTCTCAGTGTTCACTATGCGGAAATTAATGATATGCATATCAATTATAAAGAACATACACCAGAGGACGCACAGAAGATTATTCAAATCGCTCAGAAATACAATGTGGAAATTGCTGTGTATCATGCCTCTGCTCAGAGTGAGCAAGAATGGGATAAACTATTTAAGTTTGCTAAAGCGCTCGGCGTTGGAGTTGTTTCATCTGCATCAGAAATGGATGCTTGCAAGATTGCTGGTAAGTATGCAAAAAAATATGGGATAAAGTTTGCTCTTCATAATCACTTTGTTCCGATGGATGGCAGTACAAAATGGAAAACCCTTGAGTATTATCGGGATTTTGAAAAAGTTTTAAAGGAGAATCCTGACCCGATTATCGGATTTAATTTGGATAATGGACATCTTGGAATTTCTGGTGGAGACCCAATGTATATCGTGGATAAATATTTTAATAGAATTTATCATATTCATTTCAAAGATTATATCCTAGGTTCAAGACGGATTGACTCACCTTTTGGGACAGGAGCAGGGAAATGCGAAGAATTTTTAAAGTCATTAAAAGATAAAGGGTATCCTTATCTG
>CAZBIT010000242.1:0-4610 GCA_964491835.1 uncultured bacterium | reverse complement strand
AATTGATCAAAAGGAAGGTATGGCACTAATTTTTGCAAGATATAGCCCTTAAATTTTGCTTGTTTCTCATATTCTTCGTCTATTTTATGCCCCCTTTTTTTTCGAAATGCTATAACAGGTTCATCTTCAGATTTTTCTAATATAACTAATTCAGTAAAACTTAAGTTTAATATATTAGATAAGAATAATAAGTGACGTGGACGAGGATATTTTTTATTTTGAAGCCATTGAGATATAATTTCCCTTGAAACAGACAATTTTTTAGCTAAATCAGATTGACTTATTCCGAGTTTACGTAATTTATATTCAATGTTCTCAATATTTAAACGCTTTTTGTTATTAAAATAAATCATATTATAATATAATAAAATTGTCAACTTTTGTCAACAAATATTTATATATTTATAAAATTATTTTACAATCATTATATAATGAATATTTATATTTTATTTAAAATCAATATTTTTTAAATTTAGAATATTAATGAATGAGAAATTTTTAATTGGATTAGATTTTAATTTCCATAGATAGTTCCATGAATTTTTACTTAATTGGTTAATTAATTTTAGTTCTATTAAGTTTTCTATTCTGGATTTAGACCATCTGGAACCGTTTTTAAATCGTCTTTTGATTTCACGCATTTGTCCTTCGACCTTTATGCTGAACTAATAATAATAAATACATTAAACAATAAAACAAATATTGAAGAGTAGTAACTATCACCATACTAAATATCACAAAAAGACTATATATCAGAGAATTGAATATTTCCATTTTTATTCCTTTTTGTTTATTTTATTTTAAGGCAATGGAAGATAATTATTTTACAACCGAAATAATTTCAGATACCACTTCATATTTGGCAAAAGGTGGCATTAGATATACACCTTCTATCACATTCTTAATTTTAGTAAGTAATTCCTGAGCAATGTTTATTCCTTCTTTCATTGCACCATCTTTGGGAACTTCTCTCATCCTTTTTCTGATTTCCTCTGGAATAATAATTCCAGGCACTTCATTATGTAAAAATTCAGCGTGCTTTGAGCTTCGTAGAGGCAATATACCAGCAAGAACTGGTATTCTGAAATTTTCAATCTTTTCAAGAAAATTTTCAATCTGCTCGTAATAAAATATTGGTTGTGTAAAAATAATGTCAGCACCTTCTTCAACCTTTCTCTTCAATCGGTCAATTTCTCGTTTCAAATCTTCAGCACCGGGATTCCCCGCAACGCAAATAGTAAAATGAGTTGATGCCCCTATTGTATTATCTGCAAGGTCAATCCCGTTGTTCAATTTTTTCAGTATCCTCACCAAACCAATTGAATCAACATCAAATACTGAAGTAGCATTTGGATAATCACCAATATTCGTAGGGTCACCTGTAATGGCAAGAACGTTTTTCAGCCCAAGAGTATAAGCCCCGAGAAGTTCCGACTGCAGTCCAATTAAATTTCTATCACGACAAGTAAAATGCAAAATGGACTCCATATCAATTCTTTCTTTTATCAAATGAGCAACTGTAATTGGGCTCATTTTCAACCTTGCTCTCGCACCATCACTTATATTTACAGCATCAATACCCATACTTTTGAGATATTGTGCCCCCTTCAAAACTTCTGATATATCGAGACCTCTTGGCAAATCAAGTTCGGTAGTTATGACAAATCTCTCCTTGATGTTTCTCGAAAAATTTGAAAATTCCTCCTCTCTTACAAACACTTCTTCTTCAGGAGCAGATATTTCTTCTATGGTTGTAATAATAACCTTCTTAACTGGTTTCATTCCCTTAACCTTTTCAACCACAATTCTAATGTGCTGGGGAGTAGTTCCACAACATCCACCTATAAGAAAAACACCTTCTTCAACAAGTTGTAAAGCATATTCTGCAAAATATTCAGGTGTCGCTTGATAAACTAAACGTCTCCCAGAAAGTTGTGGAAGACCCGCCGTTGGTTGTGCAGAAAGTTTGGTCGTGCTTTTTGGAACCATTTTCTTAATAATAAAAAGCATTCGCTGTGGTCCAACAGTGCAATTTGTCCCAAGAATATCCACTTTCAAATTTTGCAAAAACTCAACAACCTTTCCCGGCAATTCTCCTTCTAAAGTCCTGCCATCCTCTATGAACGTTTTTTGTGCAATAATAGGCAGGTCAGTAACCTCTTTGACTGCTTTAATAGCAATTTCTAATTCCTTCAAATCATAAAAGGTTTCAAGAATAATAACGTCTACTCCACCTTCAACAAGTGCTGTTATTTGTTCGACGAACGCTTCTTTTGCTTGCTCATACCTAACTTCACTTATCTGCTCCAAAGGCCTTCCAGTGGGACCTATACTTCCAGCAATATATGCCTTCCCTTCACTTGCTTCTCTTGCAATCTTCACTGCTGTATGATTTATTTCTCTTACCTTTTTCTCAAGATTGAAATTTTCAAGGCGAAATCTATTTGCAGTATAAGTATTCGTCTCGATTAATTCTGAACCCGCTGAAAGATACTCCTGATGTATTTTCTTTATTATATCAGGGTTTGTAAGATTCAATTCATCAAAAGATTCGCCAAAAGAAAAACCCTTTGAATATAAATATGTTCCCATTGCCCCATCCCCAACTATCACCTCATCCCTCAACAATCTTTCTCTAAAAGGAATTTTTTGCTTATTCATTCTTTATAAATTTTAATATAATAATTACCCAAAAATTGCGATATGATTTTTAATATCATAAATAAACAATATATTGTCTGAATTAATTTAGTGATATAATATTATGAATTTTTTCATCGTTGGCAATAACATTATTGTAGTCGTAGAGACGTTGCATGCAACGTCTCTACAATTATAATTTATTTTCTATCGTAATTTTCAGGTAATTAATAAAAACATTATTGCTACTCTATAAGATACACTTTAACTTTTTTACTATCATCGCCTATGGAAAAAAGTTCTGTATTGCCAAGGGAATTAGGATTCTGGACTGCAACCGCCTTGGTAATATCCAATATGGTTGGGACTGGAATCTTTACAATCACAGGTTTTATGGCACAGGACGTTCCGAATCCATACTGGATTATAGGTCTTTGGATATTTGGTGGGTTTATTGCTATGATGGGCGCACTCACAATTGCAGAATTAGGTGCAATGCTTCCGTTTGCCGGTGGAGATTACATTTATGTGCATTACAGTTACGGACAATTCTGGGCTTACCTTTCTGGCTGGATATCTTTTTTCGTGGGCTTTTCTGCTCCAATCGCCGCTTCTGCTCTTGCTTTTACTGAATACTTAAGTTACTTATATCCTCCTCTTTCTCCTCTTAAATTCCACAGTATTAATATTGGAATACTTTCATTAAAATTATCCTGGGGTCACCTCTTTGCTATTTCATCGATATTTTTGCTTGCCTTTTTACATTGTGCTGGATTAAAAAGCAGTAAATTTATACAAAATAGCATAACCTCTTTAAAAGTATTGTTCATTATATCAATTATATTTGCAAGTTTTTTGTTAGGAAATGGCAATTGGCAGCATCTGAGCAAAAATTTCTATAATCCAGCCGCTTCCATTTCTCTGACAAAAGCAGGCGTCTCCCTTATTTTTGTTATGTTTGCTTATAGTGGTTGGAATGCCGCAAGTTATATAGCAGGGGAAATGAAAAATCCGGGAAAAAATCTTCCACGGGCTATAATATTTGGAACTGCGACCGTTATAATACTTTATCTTCTTTTAAATCTTGTATATTTTTATGCACTTCCCATTGATAAGATGAAAGGGGTTTTGCGAATCGGTTCAGAATCTATGGGTGCTTTATTTGGGAGTTCGATAACTTCATTTACAACGGTTATTTTCGCAGTATCACTTCTTGCCTGTCTAAGTGCAATGGTGTTCGTTGGTCCGAGAATATATTATGCAATGGCAGAAAACAACTTATTCTTTAAAATGTTCAAGGACGTTCATCCAGTCTTCAAAACTCCCACAAAATCAATTCTATTGCAGGCAGGATGGTCGTCGATTCTTCTTGTTAGCGGAACATTCGACCAGATATTAACTTATGCAAGTTTCATTCTTATGGGTTTTTCCGCACTGACTGTGAGCGCAGTGTATAATCTTCGAAGAAAATTTCCAGATAAGGAACGACCTTATAAAGCATTTGGCTATCCGTTTTCACCTATCATATACATTATTATGTCCATCTGGATGATGACTTATACTGTAATCGGACGCCCAAAAGAATCCCTTTTTGGAATTTTAACGATTCTCGCTGGAATACCATTTTACATATTCTTTACAAAAAATACGCCTCTTTCAAAGAAAAAACAATAAAATTTCAAATTTGGTGCTTTGTGTTGGTCTTTTGACCAACACACAGCAATTTTTATTAATATTTAGTATTTCTCTCTATTTTCCTCAAATTGCCTGTTTTTACCCCATTTTCCCTTATTTTCTGAAAATTTTGGCACAATTTGGGCAGAAATTATTAAAAAAGATTTTTTAATTATCTGTGTTTATATTGAAGAAATTATTTGAAATGATAAATACAATTTTCTTGACTTATAGAGAATAATAGTGTATTTTTTTTATAGTATAATGGCTAATTCATAAGTCAAAGGGGCGAAAAT
>CAZBIT010000241.1:0-4613 GCA_964491835.1 uncultured bacterium | reverse complement strand
CTTTCGACAACAGGATATTTGGAAGGATTTTATTACAGACCAAGAATTGACAAAGAAGTATTGAAGGAACATTCAAAGGGATTAGTTGGTTTGTCTGGCTGTTTAAAAGGGGAGATTCCCCAATTAATTTTAAATAATAATTATGATGAAGCAAAAAATGTAGCAAGGTTTTTTCAGGAAGTTTTTAGTAATGACTTTTATATAGAAATAATGGACCATAAAATAGAAGAGGAATTGGTTGTTAAACCCATATTGGTAAAACTTGCAAGAGAATTGAATATACCTTTAATTGCTACAAATGATGACCATTATATAAAAAGAGAACACGCCCGAGCACAGGAGATACTGTTATGTATAAGTTTAGGGAAAGATTTATCCGCCCCCGACCGCTTGCGATTTCCAACTGATGAATTGTATTTTAAATCTGCTGAAGAAATGGAAGAACTCTTTAAAGATCTTCCAGATGCTTTAGAGAATACCTGTAAAGTGGCGGATAAATGTAATTTATTACTTGATTTAGGAAAACATTATCTTCCAAATTTCCCACTTCCAGAAGGTGAAACAAGCCTGGATGGCTATCTTGAAAAACTGGCTAATGAAGGATTAAAAAAGAGATTTAGTCAAATAACATCTTCAATCCGAAAACGACTTAATGATGAACTTTCAATAATAAAGAAGATGGGATTTTCTGGATATTTTCTAATTGTAAATGACTTGATAGATTTTGCTCATAGAAATGGCATTGCAGTTGGGCCAGGGAGAGGTTCTGCAGCAGGAAGTTTAGTATCCTATACGCTTGGGATAACAAATCTTGACCCTTTAAAATTTAATCTAATATTTGAAAGGTTTCTAAATCCAGAAAGAGTTAGTCTTCCCGATATTGACATAGATTTTTGTTATGAAAGAAGAAATGAGGTTATTAATTATGCGATAAAAAAGTATGGGAAAGATAATGTATCTCAGATAATTACGTTTGGTAGTCTTAGTGCAAAAGCAGTGGTAAGAGATGTTGGAAGAGTTATGGGATTGCCTTATGGAGACGTTGATAGAATTGCCAAACTTATTCCAAATAAAATTGGTATCACGCTTGATGAGGCAATAGAAATGGAACAAGAATTAAAAAATATAGCGATAGGAAAGGGAATTTACAGCGAGTTGTTAAAATATGCAAGATTGCTTGAAGGACTTGTTCGTCATGCATCAACCCACGCAGCAGGCGTTGTTATTACGCCTTTGCCACTAACAGAATATCTTCCGCTTTACAAACACGTTCAAAATAGTAAATCAAAAAATAGAGAAGGTGAAGATACTGTTTCCATAGGAGAGATTACGACCCAATATACTATGAAATATGTGGAAGCGATTGGTTTGTTGAAGATGGATTTTTTAGGATTAAGAACGCTCACCGTCATTGATAAGGTTGTCAAAGAATTAAATAATAAAGGAATTGAAATTGAAATCGATAATATTCCATTAAATGATAAAGAAACCTATAATTTATTTTCGATGGGAGAAACTATTGGTATCTTTCAGTTTGAAAGTTCTGGAATGCGCGATTATCTGAAAAAATTGAAGCCAGAATACCTTGAAGATTTGATTGCAATGAATGCCCTTTATAGACCGGGTCCAATGGAGATGATTGATGAGTTTATTCAATGTAAGCGAGGTACAAAAAAAATAGAATATTTTCATCCTTCATTTGAACTGATATTGAAAGAGACTTATGGAGTTATAGTTTACCAGGAGCAGGTTATTAGGATTGCGAGTGACCTTGCGGGATTTTCAAAAGCAAAAGGAGACCAACTCAGAAGGGCAATGGGAAAAAAGAACGTGGAAATAATGGAGGCGTTGAGAGATGAATTTTTAAAAGGTGTAAAACGGAAAGGGATTGATGAAAAAACTGCAAACGATATTTTTGATTTAATGAATAAGTTTGCGGGTTATGGATTTAATAAATCACATTCAGCAGGATACGCTCTTATTGCATATCAAACTGCTTATCTCAAATCTCATTATCCAGCAGAATTTATGGCTTGCACAATATCAAGTGAAATGGATAGAACTGACCGCGTAGCTACGTTGATAGAAGAGTGTAAAAGAATAGGAATTGAAATACTTCCGCCGGATATTAATGAAAGTGTTTATGATTTTAAAGTGATAAGCGAGAAAATCAGATTTGGACTCGGGGCAATTAAGAACGTAGGTAGAAGTGCCATTGAATCAATTGTCAATGCAAGAGAAATGGAAGGACGATTTAATACTATTTTTGACTTATGTAAACAGGTTGACCTTAGATTAGTTAATAGAAAAGTGCTTGAAAGTCTCGTTTTGGTTGGTTCAATGGATTCTTTAGAAGGAACAAGAGCACAGAAATTTAATTCAATTGACCAAGCAATTTCATTCGGACAAAAATATCAAGAAGAAAAAGAAAAAAAACAAACAAACATTTTTGAATTTATTGATTCTAAAAAAGATATCATTTATCAACAGCCTTCTCTTACTAAAATTACAGAAGATTGGACAAAATTCCATATTCTTTCAAAAGAAAAAGAACTTTTAGGATTTTATATTTCTGGTCACCCTCTCTTAAAATATGAAAATAAAATTAAAAAGTTTGTTAATTTTTCTATTAACGATATTGGAGGATTGAAAAACGGTACTCCCGTCAAGATTGGAGGAATTATTGCTCAACATAAAGTGATAAGTGATAAGAAAAACAAAACAATGGCATTTGTGACTATCGAGGATATAACTGGTTCAGTAGAATTAGTTCTTTTTGCAGATGTTTTCAAAAAATATGGGAAATTTTTAGACAAAGACAACATAATTTTGATTCAGGGAAAAACATCTATAAAGGAAACAAATAATGTTAAAATAATCTGCGATGAAGTAATTTCAATAGAAGATGTTATTAATAATTATAAGAAATATCTACTACTTAAAATTGAAACGACCGAATTTGAAAGACAGATTCTTAATGATATAGAAAAAGAATTAATAAAGTATGAGGGAGAATATCCTGTTTATTTTGAAGTTGTGACAAGTAATGGAGATAAAATCATTCTTGAATCTCAAAAATATAAAATAAGTCCTGATGAAAAACTCGTTTCAAATTTGAAAAAAATATTAGGAAATGAAAAAGTTATAATTAACGTTTAAATATTTAAAATAATGTAAGTTAGATATATTAAAAAAAAATACCCCTTAACATTATGGGGTATTTATATAAAATAGGTGGTTACAGGTTAATCAAAACTTGAGTTTAAAATTTATGCTAAAATACCTTCTTTTTTTGTTTTAATTTCAAGTCTTTTTATATAATTTTCTAATTTTTTCCGTTTTAGATTGTTTTTAATATCTGTAATATATCCTCTTTCGATTCTATTGAGATAACCGACTGATAAGCCTGTATCCATTGCCACTTGGTCAAGTGTTATATCATTAAGTTTTCTTAGTTGTCTTAATTTTGTTAACATTAAAAATCACTCCTTTAATTTTATGTCTTTACATTTTTTGTTTTTTTATTTTGTTATTCTATATTTTAAAACTATTTTTTTTAAAAAAAAGTTCCATTAGTTTTGACATAATTTAAAATTTATTTTTTTATTTTATAAGTTTTATATTTATAATTATTTGTAATGATAATATTTTATATTATTTTTTCTATTTTAATTACGAATTTTTAAAAAATTTTTATTACTTTTGTAATACAGTTTTTATTAAAAAGATATTCAAAATATATTTTAAAAAAAGTATTGTTGAAAATATAATTATTTTAGGAAAATGCTTTTAACTAATGATAATAGAAAAAATAGAATATTTGTTACTGGTTTGATAGGAAGTGGTAAAAGCACAACTGGATTCTTGCTTGCTGAAAAATTGGATTATAAATATATTGATTTAGACGTATTAATTGAAAATCGGATTAAAATTCCATTGGTTGACATATTTTTAAAATATGGCGAAAATTATTTTAGAAACATTGAAAGTGAGATTCTTCAGGAAGTTGTTAATCTTGAAAAGTTTGTTATATCAACTGGAGCAGGAACATTGCTTAATCCCGAAAATGTTTATTTGATAAAAAACAGTGGAATATTAATATATCTCCGTTGTGAACCATCAGATATTTGGAAAAGAATAAAGGAAACACCAAAGGTTGTTCTTTTACACTATCCCGATGAACCAAAAGATATTCACCTGAATGATGAAGATGCATATTTGCGAATTGAATCCATTCTTAAAATACGTGAAACGGGCTACCTTATGGCTGATATTGTTGTTGATACCAAAGATAAGAACTCCGAAACCGTTGTCAAAGAAATGTTATGGGAAGTTGAAAAATTGTTTATTAGAATTTGAAAATAACAAAAGTTTATTTTAATGGAAAAAGTTCTGATAATTACATATTATTTTCCTCCAATTGGGATGGGAGGTGTTCAAAGAGTAAGTAAGTTTGCAAAATATTTACCTCACTTTGACTGGGAACCTATTGTAATCACTGTTAAAGATATATCATATTATTTTTATGATAATTCTCTGTTGAATGATGTTAAAGATGTAAAAATAATTAGAACTGAATCACTCGACCCTCTTCGTATAATTATGATTTTAAG
>CAZBIT010000240.1:0-4624 GCA_964491835.1 uncultured bacterium | reverse complement strand
TAACAGAAATGAAATAAATAAAAAAATGATAACTTTAACAAAAAATGTCTTAAAAAATTTTGTTATCATATCATTCTTTTAATTTTAATTATTAAAAATCAAATTTATATCTTTAGTTAAATTAAAAAATATATCCTTATTTCCCAGTAAATTTAATATAATTTTTCAATAAAAAATAATTGACATATAAATAAATTTTGACTATTTTCAAATAAAAATTCTTATTTATTTTGGTTATTTTACAAAACAAATTATCACTAATAATTCAAAAATAAGATTTTGGCAAATCTTAAATTCACATTTTCAGATTAATATTAGATTCCTGTCATGCTGTCCCGAGCATTCGGGATCAGCATCTAAATAATTAATAAAAATAGATTCCGATCCCGTCCCGCCAAGCGGGACGGGACGGAATGACAGTTGTTTATTTTTAGTTAATTTTATGGTTTTAAAATAACGTTAAAATCTCTAAATATGTAAATTTTTTGAAAATTTGACAAAGTTTTATTAAAAACCATAAATTTTTTAATTTAAAAAATATTTTACAGGAGAAAAAAATGAAGGAAACAATAATAGGATTAATTGTTGGCAATAGGGGATTTTTCCCTGACCACCTTGTAGCCGATGGAAGAAAAAATATGTTAGAATTCTTGAATAATAAAGGAATTAAAGTTATTACACTAACACCGCAAGATACAAAGTTGGGCTCGGTTGAAAGTATAGAAGATGCACAGAAATGCGCAAACTTATTTAAACAATACATTGATTGCATTGATGGAATTATTGTAACGCTTCCTAATTTTGGCGACGAAAAGAGCATTGCAAATTCTGTGAGATGGTCAGAACTCGAAGTCCCGATTCTCATACATGCTTTTCCAGATAGTTTAGGTGCGATGGACCTCAAAAATCGCCGTGACTCATTTTGTGGGAAAATCTCGGCCTGCAATAATTTAAATCAATATGATATACCATTTTCACTTACAACTTTACATACCGTTGAACTCTTAGACAAATCTTTCAATGATGACTTCGATTGGTTTATAAAAACTTGTAACGTTATCAAAGGAATGAAAAACGTTCGTATTGGTGCAGTAGGGGCAAGGACTGGTGCCTTTAATACAGTTAGATTTAGTGAAAAGATACTTGAAAGTGAAAAAATATCCGTTGAAACCTTAGATTTATCAGAAGTATTCGGGCAGATAAGTAAACTTAAAGATGATGATGAAAAAGTCCTGAAAAAAGTAAAAGAGATTAAAGAATATTGTTCGTCGAAAAGTGTTCCTGGTTCTTCAATTTTAAAAATGGCTAAACTTGCTTATGTTCTTGATAAATGGGTTAATGATAACAAATTAAATGCGTTATCACTTCAGTGTTGGACCGCTATGGAAGAATATTTTGGAATTGTCCCCTGTGGAGTAATGGGTATGATGTCAAATTCACTAATTCCAAATGCTTGTGAAGTTGACGTCCTTGGTGCGCTTTCAATGTATGTACTTCAACTTGCAACTGATACACCAAGTGCGATTGCGGACTGGAATAACAACTATAATGGAGACCCCGACCGTGCTGTCTTATTCCATTGCAGTAATTTTCCAAAATATATACTGAAAAACTTTGAAATAGGGTATCAGGATATAATTTCACAAACACTAGGAAAGAACTCAAGTTATGGTGCCTGCAGTGGACGAATTAAAGCATCTCCATTTACATTCTTAAGATTGTCAACAGATGACGTAAACGGAATAATTCGAGGATACGTTGGTGAAGGAGAAACAACCGACGACCCCCTCAATACATTTGGCGGTTATGGAGTAGCAAAAGTTAATGGATTACAAAATCTTATGCATTATATTTGCAGTTATGGATTTGAACACCACGTTGCAATTAACCTAAATTCTATATCTTATCCTGTTTTCGAAGCACTATCTAAATATCTCGGCTGGGATATGTATTATCACGTGTCGTAAAATTTATTTGGTAAAACAAAGGCGACGATAATTATCATCGCCTTTTTGCTTCGCCCATTTAAACATACACCTAAATCCGTAGGGGCGACTTGTGAGGTCGCCCCTACTAAATTATATTTCTATTCCGGCAGTTTCCAGGGTGCTCTGTATTCTCTTTTTAAGAATTTATTTGCTTCAACACTGTTTGTAATTTTTTCATTTTTAGCATCCCATTCAATCCTCTGTTTTGTCAAATATGCAATATTCCCAAGAAAAGTGGTACTTGAAGAACGATGACAAATCTCTATATCAGAAATAGGTGTTTTTCTTGATTTAACACAATCAATAAAGTTTCTCACGTGTGCTTTATGTTGTTCTGACCCTTTACTTTCGATTGCTTCCATTAATTCAATCTTTTTATCTTTAATCCCTTTAACCTGCGGAATCACTTTATACCCTTCACGATTCAGATAAAGAGTTCCATTTGTTCCATAAAATTGTATCCCATACCCATACCCATCAATACCATAAGCGTTAAGAAGCGTATTAGAATAAGTGCATATAAAATTTGGATATTCAAAAACTACTTCAAGTGTATCTGGAGTATCACGATTATCTTTAAGATAAAACTTTCCACCGCTTGCTCCTACTGCTAAAGGGGCATCAACATTCATTGCCCATTGAACAATATCAATTAAATGAACGCACCAATCAGTTAACCAACCGCCCGCATAATCCCAAAAATACCTAAATGAAGCCCACCCACCTTCTTGAATCCATCTGTTTTTGTTATATGGGACTTTAGGTGCAGGTCCGAGCCACATATCCCAGTCCAAATCAGGAGGTGGGTTACTATTGGGGGGATTTCCAATACCATCTGGATATTCATTAGAATAATTCCAACATTTAACCAAACTTATTGGTCCCAATTTCCCACTTTGAACTAATTTAACAGCATTTTGAAAATGCATTCCTGAACGCTGTTGTGTTCCTGCCTGGACAATTCTCTTATTTTTTCTTGCAAATTCAATCATTTTCCGCCCTTCAAATACGTTATGGGAAGTTGGTTTCTCAACATATACGTCTTTTCCTGATTCACAAGCATAAATGCACTGAAGAGCATGCCAATGGTCTGGTGTAGAAATAATTACTGCGTCTATGTCTTTTCTTTCAATAATTCTTCTAAAGTCAGTATATGTTTCTGCCTTTCCACCAACAAGATCAAGTCCTTTCTTTAAATGTGGCTTATAAACGTCACATACAGCAACTATTTCAATTTCCTTGTTTTCCTTAAAGTCATTCATGTTTTGCCATGCCTGTCTACCTGTTCCAATTGCTCCGACAACAATCTTTTCATTTGCTCCCAAAACCTTTTGTGGAATTGGACTAAATTTTGCCAATGCACCTGCTCCTAAAATTGCTATTCCACCCTTTTTTAAAAATTCTCTTCTTTTAATCTCTTTTTTATCCATTTTTATCACCTCTGTTTTATATGAAAAAAATAATAATATTTAAAAAAAATACTTTATATAATTTTAAAGTATTACTTTAAATAATTAGGTTTATTATAGATATTTATTTAAAATAGTTATATTTTTGAGACATCAATCCAACTTAAACCAATTTTTCTTAATGCATACTCCATCTCTTTAGTATAATCACCTAAAGCCATCATCCAATGAAAACCCCTCATATCTTTAAGAAGTTTTTCCCAATCACCATTTATTTCAATATCATATTGAGAACGACATATATCATAAAAGGGGCTTCCCACAATTGTTCCCTTAAATCCAACCCATTCTTTTTGACTGCAATCAGGACATATCATTGTTAATATTTCCCCTTTTTTCAAATCAACTTTTGGTGCTACTCCATAATCAGATTCAAAATGAGTCAATAATTTTGTTGGAGAATAATTTTTTCCATCCATTCTTCGAGGGGCAGTGCAATGAGCAACTGTAACAATACCATTATGGGGATATGTTGGGTCATTTAAAAATACTGGCTTTCCTGATATATAATGAAGTAAAATTCCAGATGGTATAACATTAAAATCAGATTCACAGAAAGCAAGAAGCCCATCATCATTTATTAAACTTAATGGAAGGCATGCAGTAGTCTCACTTATTGGCATAACAGTGCTCATACATTCCTTAATTGTAAATGCTTGGGAATCATACTCCTTCATAAGTTCTCTAAATATACTATAAAGTAAGAAGGCATTGACAACAAACTTTTTATCAGTGATAAGTTCAGTATTAGGAGTTGATATATATTTTCGTGTGAATTCATCTATCTTTGGAATTAAGTTATTACTTTTTTTATAATATTTAATACGCTCTTCAAGTTCTTTATATTCAACATTAATAATTTCAATTCCATATTTGTCCTTTGCAAGTTGAGGTGCATGCGGGCATCCCCATCCTCCTGCACCTCCAAGTGCTACTATTCTACTCCCGATAAAATTTTTCAATCCATACATAGCCCTTAATCTCCACAATAAATCCTGATAATTATCGATAACAACGTCATTTATGTCAATCCCTGCGGGATTTCTATAACTGTCGAGTTCAAAATCCTTTCCACCTTTCCTTAAAAACCTGCAATGAACAATCTCATACCATAAATAAATGGGACCCGAGGTCTGTCGTAAAAATATCAAATTATATTTTGATTGT
>CAZBIT010000239.1:0-4638 GCA_964491835.1 uncultured bacterium | reverse complement strand
GATAGTTCCTTTTCAAAGGGAGCGATAGCGGTGAAGGTATGGAAAAACATCGGTATGACTTTTAAAGACAAAAAAGGAAAATTTATTATGATTGATGACCCCAAATTTGACCCAATATTCAAGCATCTTACGGAAAAAGGCATTCCCTTGGTTGGTCACATTGGAGAACCGAAAAACTGCTGGCTTCCTTTGGAAGAGATGACTGTAAATAACGACAGAGATTACTTCAGCAAACACCCAGAATTTCATATGTATCTCCATCCCGAATATCCATCTTATGAAACAATAGTTACCGCACGGGACAATATGCTTAGAAAAAATCCCGACCTCCACTTTATAGGATGTCATCTTGCAAGTTATGAATGGAGCATTGAAGTGCTTGGGAAATTCTTTGATGAGTTTCCAAATTCTGCCGTTGATTTAGCGCACCGCATCGGACATATGCAATATTTAGCACTTAAAGATTACGAAAATGTGAGAAATTTTTTCATAAAATATCAGGACCGCTTTATTTATGGCTCTGACACACTTCCGGATGGAACCGAGAATCCTGATGAATTCAAGAAAAATCTTCACGAAACATGGTTAAGGGATTGGAGATATTTTTCCACAGGTGATGTTATGACATCACCTTATCTAAATGAAGAATTTAAAGGACTTGGTTTACCAAAAACTGTTGTTGAAAAAATTTTCAGAATTAACGCTCAAAAATGGTATCCCGGTATTTAATAAAATTAAGTAAAAGAATTTGGCTATTTTAATTTTTCATTATTAATAATTTATTAGAGATAAATTCTTAATAATGGTGATGAATTTTTATTAAACACTATCGTAGGAATAGAATCCCGAATGCTCGGGATCCTTACAATATCACTTATCATCAATATAAAGGAGCAATTAAATGGCATTTTCATTTAAAAATGTTTCGTCGCGATTAGATTCATATTATGAATTTGACAGAGTACCTGTAACGGAAGATAAACTTCAAGGAAGTGTAAAATTCATATCATTTTTCGCAGGAGAACACATTGCGGCGACGGAATTTGTAATCGGCTCATTTTTCGTATTACATGGAATAACCGCAAAAGAACTGATTTGGGGGCTTTTAATAGGTAACCTTTTGGCAGTATTATCCTGGGCATTCATATGTGCACCTATCGCCGTTAGAATAAGGTTGACACTTTACTGGTATTTACGAAAAATTATCGGACCAGGATTAACATCGGTATATAATATCATTAACGCAGTTTTATACTGCATATTAGCGGGTGCAATGATATCGGTTTCAGCAACTGCCGTTGGATTAGCTTTCAAAATACCAACTCCCGCACTTACCGATTTTCTTCCTAATAGTGTTGGCTGGGTATTGATAACCTTATTTGTTGGATTAGTTGTGACCTTAATTGCAATTTTAGGATTTGAAAAATTGAGTGAATTTTCAAAAGTTTGCGTTCCGTGGATGTTCATTGTATTCATTGCAGGGGCAGTAGTTTTACTCCCAAGATTCGGACAAATCAATAGTTTTCAGGATTTTTGGAATATAGCATCTACGGAGATTTGGAATGGAAAGGTAACTGAGGGTCAAGATAGGTTTTCAATCTGGCACATAATATTTTTTGCGTGGTTTTGTAACCTCGCAATGCACATTGGATTGTCCGATATGGCTACTTTGCGATATGCAAAAAAATGGTCATACGGATTTTATTCAGCATTTGGGATGTATCTTGGGCATTTGATTTGCTGGATTTGCTCTGGAATTATGGTAGTGGCGGTGAAAAGAGAAATGAATCCGGGCTTGATGGCATACACCGCAGCAGGTATTGCTGGAACAGTTGCAGTGGTCTTAGCAGGATGGACAACTGCCAATCCCACACTTTACAGAGCCGGTTTAGCATTTCAATCGCTAACGCCGAATTGGAAAAGGTGGAAAGTTACTCTTGTCGCAGGACTTGTCACCACCATTACTTCTTGTTTCCCTGGATTTTTCTTACGGCTCTTGGATTTCGTTGCAATCTATGGATTAGTCCTTATGCCTATTGGAGCAGTAGTTTTTACTGAACATTGGATTTTCCCAATTTTAAAAATCACACAATATAGAATTGAAAAATGTAAGAAATTATTTAATATTCCTGCTTTAATTACATGGTTTCTAACTTTATTACTGTGTTATACCTTGCCTGTACATTTATTTTTTAAATGGCTTCCTGGGTACATTTTTGCGATAATCTTATATATATTCTTAACGTATATAACATTAAAGTTTAAGAAAAACGAAATTTCATAATTTAAAAATTTCAATGAGGGTAAAATGAAAATACTTGCAATTATAGTATCAATTTTTTCACTTTTTATTTGCATCATAACTCCTTTTTTATCACTTTTTAATATAATAACTTTTAACATATATTTGATTATTTTTAATGTTGCGAGTTTATTCTGGTTTTTATCGGCTCCAATATGGATGACTCCAGGATTATTTAAAAAAGAGGCAAAAAAATCTTAAAATATTTTATGTTTTGAGAAGCAAGTTAGATTTTTTATTTTTATGAGCATTCTCTTCATTATTATTTTCAAAAAGATTCAGGAGCAAAAATGGGAAACAATTTAGATGAATTAATATCAAAAGGGATAGATTATTTAAAATCAAATTTTGGCGAAGAGGCAGTTGAAATGGCTATTAATTTTACAAAAAAATTTATTGTTGAAGTCCCTGGATGGCAGGTCTGGAAAGGTTTTGGGGGTGGTGGAAGATTTGAAGGTGGAACGACTGGCGGCGCTGCAAGAAACACAGAAGAAATTGCACAAGACATTGGCTTTATTAATAAATTAACGAACTCAACTCCCACTATTGGACTCCATATATTATGGTTCTTATCAAATGATGGAATTAATGGTGATTTCGAAATTGCAAAAAAAGTCAAAAAAGAATTTGAATCTTACGGTGTCAGAATGGGTTCAATAAGTCCAACATATTTTTTATCAGGTTCAGAAGATGGAAGTTTCACATCTCAAGATTCCAATACAAGAGAAAGATATATTGCGCAGACACTTTTAGGTGCAAAAATTTCCGCTGAACTTTCAAACGGTCTTTTAACATTATGGTTTCCTGACGGAACAAACTATCCAGGTCAAAGAAAACTTCAAGATAAAATCAGGTTAATGAAAGATTGCATTATAGAATTTTGGAATCGCGTGCCCAATATCCAAAAAGAAAAATTAGACAAAGTTTTAATTGAGTATAAAGTATTCGAGCCCGGAACATACAGCACGACCATTCCTGACTGGGGAACCTCAGCAGAATTATCCCGATTAATAGAAAGAAAAGGAGGAGTTCTTGTTGATTTAGGACATCACCATCACAGTACGAATATTGAGCAGATTGTTGCGGTATTAATCGCATTAGGAATCCCAGGTGGATTTCATTTTAATACCAGATACGCAGCAGACGATGACCATTCAGTTCAAGCAGATTATCAACTTTCAAAAATATTTTACGAACTTATCCAAGGAAATGTTATATTTAACCAAAATCTATCGAAAAATTGGGCGTATGCAATTGACCAGATGGCAAGAGCAGAACAAAGAATACCTTCTATACTTAAATCTGTTGATGCTTTAAAAAAATCTATTGCAAAGGCAGTATTAGTTAATAACGATTTATTAGAAAAATGTCAAAAGGAAAAAGACCTTATAAAAGCGAACGTTGAATTTGAAAAAGCATTGCTTTACACCGACTCAAGTCCAATTGTAATGGAATCATATAGAAGACAGGATTTACATCCAATTCCACTGGTTGCTTATTATGAAAGTGGGTATCAAAAAAAGATTGAATATGAAAGAAAAAAATAACATAAAAGGGAGTTTCACAGAATGATAAAATTAACGATATTTTTATTGTTTTTTATGTTGATAATTGGATTAATTTCTGGTGGTGAAATTAGAAACAAAGTTGACGTATTTATTAGCGGTCAAGATGGCGTTGCGTTTTACAGAATTCCTGCTTTAGTGACTTCTAATAAAGGCACTCTAATTGCCATTTGTGATGCCCGCATAGAAAGTATATATGACGCTCCCAATAATATTGACCTGGCAATGAAACGAAGTTTTGATAACGGGAAAACGTGGACTGCTATGAAAATAATTCTGGATTATCCCGGGTTGGAAGCAGCGGGTGACCCGTGTCTGCTTGTGGACAGGAAAACCGGGACTGTGTGGATATTTTTTGATTATATAGTTCCAAAGAAGGGATTTGTTCCAAGTATGTTGAAAGATTTTAAAATCGCAGATGATTATGATAAATGGAGGACAATTGATTTGTATGCAATCAAGAGCGAGAACGATGGAGAAACCTGGTCAGAACCGATAAATTTATCATCAACTTTAAAAAGGGCTGAATGGGATTACATAGTATCTGCTCCTGGAGTGGGAATTCAGGCGCGAAACGGCAGATTACTTGTTCCGACATATTCAAGTCAGGATAATTTTAAAACAAACTGCTGTCACTTGATTTACAGTGATGACCACGGTAAAACCTGGAATATCGGAGAAGCAGTAGGCAAATATAACGTCGAGCCGCAGATCGTTGAACTTGCTGACGGTTCACTTATGATGAATATGCGGCAGGTAAAAAATATGGGA
>CAZBIT010000238.1:0-4639 GCA_964491835.1 uncultured bacterium | reverse complement strand
GATTTTTATATTATAAATAAGAAAGATTGCATAAATGGAAAAATATGTGAAAATGTTAATTTACTTAATCGCTCAGAAATTTTTATAGATGAAGGAACAAATGTTTTCCCAAATGTTGTTATTGATGCGGAAGAAGGTCCTGTATATATAGGTAAAAATGTAAAAATAATGCCCAACTCTGCAATAATTGGACCTGTCTTTATTGGAGACAACTCACTTTTAAAAATAGGTTCAAAAATCTATGAAGGAACGAGCATTGGTAAATATTGTAAAGTTGCCGACGAAATCGAAAATTCCGTAATCCATTCTTACTCAAATAAACAGCATCTTGGATTCCTTGGACATTCTTACGTGGGAGAATGGGTTAATCTTGCTGCTGGAACAAC
Source organism: uncultured bacterium (assembly GCA_964491835.1). Classification (GTDB taxonomy): domain Bacteria; phylum SM23-31; class SM23-31; order JAUVVT01; family JAUVVT01; genus CAZBIT01. The sequence continues at coordinate 4,253 of CAZBIT010000238.1, read as the reverse complement.
TACCAGTGACCTGAAAAATAACTATAGCAATGTTAAGGTATTTGTAGATGGCGAAATCATAGACAGCGGTCTGGCATGGGTCGGAAGTTTCATTGGAGACCACAGTAAAACCGGCATTAATTCTATGTTTAACGCTGGTACAGTAATTGGTTTTTCCTGTAACATATTCGGTGCAGGATTCTTCCCGAAATTTATTGCCTCTTTTGTTTGGGGAGGAACAAAAAGTTTTACTACTTATGACCTCGAAAAAAGCATTCAAACCGCTCAAATCATTATGCCAAGAAGAAAAGTATCTTTTTCAGAAAAAGATGGAATATTATTTAGAGAAATATTTAAATTAGCGGAAAAAGAAAGAAACGTTTTTCTCCAAGAATACATTTAAAATAAATTTTAAATTAAATAATAAGGTAAACGTAAATGGAAACAATAGTAAAAGAGAATTACAAAGAATTAAGCAAATTTGCAGCTCAGTTTATAGCAGATTACATAAGAAAAAAACCCAATACCGTTCTTGGTTTAGCAACTGGAAGCACTCCATTAGGGACTTATCAAGAACTGATAAACCTACACAAAGAAAAAAAGGTCGATTTTTCAAATGTTGTCACTTTCAATCTTGATGAATATATTGGTCTATCTCAAGAACATCCTCAAAGTTATCATTACTTTATGAAGGATAATTTTTTCAAACATATCAACATAAAGCCCGAAAATTATCATCTACCTGATGGAATGGCAGAGGATATTCCCAAATCGTGTAGAGAATACGAAGAATTTATAAAAATATGTGGAGGGATTGATATACAACTTCTTGGAATAGGAGCAAACGGACATATCGCTTTCAACGAGCCCGGCTCTTCACTTGGTTCAAGAACAAGAGTTAAAACTTTATCTGAAAAAACAATAAAAGATAATTCAAGATTCTTTAGTAGCATCAATGAAGTCCCTCGATATGCCATAACTATGGGAATAGGCACAATTATGGAATCCAAAATCTTACTTCTTCTTGCAAGTGGAAATAACAAAGCAGATGCAATAGCAAAAACCATCGAAGGACCAATAACGTCAATGGTTCCCGCAACTATTGTTCAACTTCACCCGCACGCTACAATTGTTATTGATAAAGAAGCATCATTAAAACTAAAAGGAAAATATCCACCAGAACCAGCAGTATTAAAACTCAATCGTTAATAAAATATAAAACAACCTCGGAATCTTTATAATATGAGAAAAATAAAAAATACTGCATCCGTTATTCTGGCTGGTGGAAAAGGAACAAGAATGAAATCTGGCTTAAACAAACTCCTTCACGATATTTCTGGAAAACCGCTTGTCAAATATGTTGCAGATACAGTTATAGAAGCAGGAATAGAGAAAAACATTATAGTCACCTGGAAAAATGGTGAAGACATAAAAAAAGAACTTGGTGAAAAATTTGAATATGTCGTTCAAGAAAAACCACTCGGAACGGGTCATGCACTTATTACTGCAAGTCATCTTCTTAAAGGATTTCATGGTGACTTGTGCGTTTTTGTGGGAGATTCACCATTTTTAATCCCTGAAATCGTCAGAAACCTTATAAAAAAACACCGTAATTCAAATGCCGATGCGACTTTGATAACGACAATCTTTCCAAAAACTCCGCCTTATGGTAGAATCATAAGAGATTCAACAGGAACAATATTGAGAATTGTGGAAGCAAAAGATGCTACACCAGATGAATTAAAAATAAGAGAGGTTAATACTTCTCATTATTGCTTTAAAGCAGACGTTGTTTTACCACTACTTTCTGAAATCAAAAATAATAATGTTAAGAAAGAATATTACCTCACCGATATATTTGAAATCCTGACAAAACATAAGAAAAAAATAGAAAACATTCTGGTTGAAGATTATCACATAGTTTTGGGAATAAATACACGAGAAGATTTTGCATCTGCGTTAAAATTAATGTATCGACGAAAAAATAATTATTTTATGAACCGTGGGGTTACAATAATTGACCCAGATTCAACTTACATTGACAATTCCGTTAAAATCGGAAGTGATACGGTTATCTTTCCCTTTGCTTTCATCGAAAAAAATTCAAATATCGGGAAAGAATGTATAATTGGTCCTTTCGTAAAAATTACAAACTCAAAAATCAATGACCACTGTCAAATCCAATATGTATCAATCGACAACAGTGAGTTAGCTAAAGGCAGTATATTTGGTCCATTTGCCAGCCTTAAAGATGGAAAAATCCAGAAAAATAACAAATCTCCTCATATCTCATTATAGCAATTTTTTTAATAAATAATAATGCATATTATTTTATATTTATATAGAAAAACACATTATTTAACAAAAAGGTATAAAATTATGATAATTTTCTATATTTTAACGTTATTATTAACTACTATTTCCTGTTCAGAAAAATCTCCCGGAACTGAAGTTTCGATGTGGCAAATATTTGAAACTTCATTCAAAAGTTCCAACTTATATGACAATCCCGTTCAGGACGTAAAATTGATGATAAATTTTAAAAGCCCGAAAAATCATAATTACGACGTCGAAGCTTTTTGGGATGGTGAAAAAATATGGCGTGTTCGTTTTCAACCAGAAATGGAAGGAATTTGGAGTTATGTATCTTCCTGTTCTGATGAAAATAATAAAGGTTTACATAATAAAAGAGGTAAATTTGTATGTATTGCCTCTAATTCCACAAATAGTTTTTATCAACACGGAAGAATAAAAATATCTAAAGATGGATATTCTTTAGAACATTCAGATGGCACACCATTTTTCTGGCTTGCCTGCACCGCATGGAATGGTGCTCTTCTTTCAAATGACCAGGATTGGGAAAAATACTTAAACAATCGCAAATCCAAGGGATTTACTGCAATTCAGTTTGTCACTACGCAATGGCGGGGATGCAAAACAGATATCGAGGACAGAACTGCATTTGAAGGTAAGGAAAGTATAACGATAAATCCTGAATTTTTTCAACGTCTGGATAAAAAATTTGACGCAATAAATCAACATGGTTTATTAGCGGCACCAGTAATTCTTTGGGCTATAAAAGATGAACTTGGTTTAAGCCCGGGTTATACTCTTGATGAAAAACAGGCAATTGTCCTTGCACAATATATCTATGCTCGATATGGTGCACATCATATATTATGGTTTCTTGGAGGTGATGGACATTACGAAAAGGAATACTCAACAAAATGGAAAAGTATTGGGAGAAACGTTTTTGGAAATGAGATGAATACAGGAAAAAGAGGGCTTGCAACACTACATCCAAATGGACTCAACTGGATTCTTGATGATTATGAAGATGAACTCTGGTATAACGTAATTGGATATCAATCAGGTCATAGTGCAACTCCGAAATACTCCCAATGGATATGCGAAGGTCCACCAAGTAAAGGATGGAAGGACAAACGCCCGCGTCCGGTAATCAATTTGGAACCCAGTTATGAAAGACACCCGGATTATCAAACAAAAAAATTAATAAATGAATATGAAGTACGCCGCGCATCTTATTGGAGTGTCTTAATTTCACACACATCAGGCATCACGTATGGTGCTAATTCAATATGGCCCTGGCAAAATAAAAAAGGGATTCCTCTTCAACATAGATATGAAAGTTTGCCTTGGTGGGAAGCAATCGATTTACCAGGAAGCACACAAGTGGGCTATTTAAGAAAAGCATTCGAAATTTTGGATTGGTGGCAACTTCGCCCTTCACAAGAACTTCTCATAAGCCAACCAGGAAACAAAAATATCCAACATTTTATAGCGGTTGCTTCCAATGAAAGAAGAGATTGTGCTTTTATATATATCCCAATTGCAATGAATTTCACTCTTGATTTAAGCCAATTTCCATCAAATTTAACTGGAATCTGGTTTGACCCAAGAAATGGTATTATCTCGGATAAATTCAACGTAAAAAATAATAAAAGACAAACATTCAAACCACCGAAAAATGAAGATTGGGTTTTAATTTTAAAAGCGGGAAATTAGAATCTATTTTACAAAACTCTTTCTTGTAATTTAAAAACGACTTACAGTAAAATACAAACTTTTTAAACAGAAGAAATATTTGAAAATCAATTAAAACTACTAACCAATTGCACTATTAATCTCTTTTGATGCCTCTTTAAGCATCTTAGACAGTGGTGTTTGAAGTTTCAGTTTTATAAAACCTGCATTGACTTCCTTCTTTTTTAATTCAATTAATTTATTGGATAAAAGTAAAAGTAAATGCAGAC
>CAZBIT010000237.1:1789-4643 GCA_964491835.1 uncultured bacterium | reverse complement strand
ATGGGGTTCATTTGGAAAATGGGTTAGATTGTATAATGTGTCATGGAAAAAGTGATGGTCATACTTTTGCCGAAGATAACAGAGTTAAACCTGATAAAGTTTTTAGGAAATCAGATATTGACAAATTTTGTGGAGATTGCCATAAGAATGAATTAAAGGATTTTCAGTTAAGCAATCATAATAAAGGAGTTAGAGAAGGAATTAAAAATTCTCCGACTTGCACCAATTGTCACAAGGGGCATAAATTTGAGAACAAAATTAATAGAAATATTTGTTTGGACTGTCACAATGATTCAAAAAAGAGTAGTTCAATAGGAAAAAATATTAAAGAAAAATTGATGTTGTATAATGTGCATTCTCTAAAAGAATTAAAAAATAAATAAAATTTTTAACGTTATTTTCTAATGATGTCTAATAAATTAAAATGTTAATACATCGTATGAGAGAAAATATTTTACCAGTTTAAAAAAAGGAGAATTAAATATGAAGTTTAAAAAAAATATATCAAGGAGAGAGTTTATTGAGTTTAAATGATATACCAATTTACACTTACAAAGGCGATGAAGAGATTTATTCCACAAATAGAATGGCAGTGCATATGCAAAATTTTATAGATTGTGTACGAACAAGAAAAAGAACACGGTGCAACGAAGACGATGGTTTTGAAGAAGCTGTGACCTGTATAATGTCAATTATAGCATTCAAAGAAAAAAGGGAAGTTAAATGGGATCCTGTAAAACAGGAAGTAGTGTAATTTAAAATTTTCAAAAAAAATATTATAAATAACAAAATGAGAGGGTTGTATGGAGGATAAAAAAAATAAAACAGGATTAAAAATTGGTCGTCGCGATTTCCTTAAAGGTGCGTGTATTACGGCAACTGGGATTGCTCTTGGGAGTAAAATGTTGAAATGTTCTACAAATAAATTTTCTCAATATGATATTATGAAAGAAAATATGAAATATAGAAAAATAGACGCTCATGTTCATGTTCAACTTTATGGCAGACCAGCTGAGGAAAATATTGGATTTGCAGACCGACTCGGAATAGATAAAATGATTATATCACGACCAATAACGCAAGAGAAATCTACCCCTGAAGAATTTAGAAAATCAAATGATATGGTAATAGAATCTGTGAAAAAGTATCCTGATAGGTTTATTGGACAATGTTTTATAGAACCTACTTATCAAAAGGAATCCCTCGAAGAAATCGACCGTTGTGTTGATGCGGGTATGGTTGGACTTAAGGTATATACTCAAGTGAAAATTAATGACCCGTTATATTATCCTATAGTTGAAAAATGTATTAAACTGAAAATGATAATTCTTATGCATTCTTTTTGTCAGCTTGGTTTGGGAGGATACAGAATGAAATATGATATAGGCATACTGCCAAATACATCGATTCCAGAAGATTTTGTTGATATTGCATCCCGTTATCCTGAAGGTATGTTTCAATATGCTCATATTGGAGGTGGAAGTAATTGGGAATATGCCTGTAAACTCTTAAAAGATTATAAGAATGTTTGGTTTGATACCAGCGGAAGCAATAACGAAGAGTATATGATTGACTTTGCTGTAAAAACGGTGGGCGAAGACAGGTTATTTTTTGGAACTGATAATTCCTATTATCAAAGCATAGGAAAGGTATATGCTTCAAATCTGAATGAAACACAAAAGAAGAAACTATTTTTTGATAACTATAATAATATTTTAAGAAAGGCAGGTAGAGATGTTAGTTGACATAAATGCCTATGTCGGACATTGGCCATTTAAAAAACTGCGATACAATACTTGCAGTGAACTGCTTGATAGAATGAACAAGTTTGGCGTGGATGTTTCCGTCGTTGCAAATTTAAACGGAATATTTTATAAGAATACACAATCTGCAAATGAAGAACTTTACGAAGAAATTCAGTCCAATAGAAAGTTCAAGAATCGTCTTATTCCATTTGCTGTGATTAATCCAATATATGCTGACTGGAAATATGATATTGAAATATGCGTTAATAAGTTTGGAATGAAAGGGATTCGTTTATATCCGATATATCACGATTATGAAATAACAGATAAGAATTGTATAGAACTTGTTAAATTTGTAAGAGACCTGAAACTTCCTGTTGCATTTTCACTTAGAATAGTTGACAGTCGTCAACGTTCATGGATGGACGTAAGCAAAGAGTGGAGTTTAAAAGATGTTGTGCCTATAATGAAAGAAGTTCCTGATGCAAAATACATAATACTAAATATAGCAAACGATGGGAAAATGGGAAAAGAAGAACTCGATATTTTAAAAAGCCAAAATGTTTTGTTTGATACTTCTGGTAGAGCAATAACAAATATGAGCGAATTTATCAATAGGTTTGGGAAAGAGAAGTTTGCTTTTGGAACACACACACCAATTTTAGATTACCTTACAGGACTCCTCCGAATTGAATCTCTTTATAAAAACGAAGCAGATGAAGAAACTAAAGAACTTTTAAGATATAAAAATGCAAAAAGTTTTTTAAACTTGTAATTTCTGTTTGTATTATTTTGACTGTTTATTTATACTTTAATGGATTGCACACTCAAGTATAATCTAATCTATTTTTTTCTTGTCTGCTTGATTTTATTGATTGTGATTGAAAAATAAAAATTACATAAAATTTACTTCTTTAAGTATACCTTTTAAAATTTTTAAATTCTGCTTCATAACTAATAAAACTTCTTTTTTTGTAATTCCCTTTAGATTTTTAGCACCCTGGTCAATGCCTCCCAATGGATATTCATAATGGAGTGTTGATATTTTATTAGTTTAAATAACAAGTTTTTCTTCTTCTGCTAAAACTGAATGTGCAAGATGTAATTTT
>CAZBIT010000237.1:0-1689 GCA_964491835.1 uncultured bacterium | reverse complement strand
TTAAATAACAAGTTTTTCTTCTTCTGCTAAAACTGAATGTGCAAGATGTAATTTTTCCATAATTTTTAAATTATAGGGACAATACTCTTCACATATTCCGCATAAATCACAATTTGTAATTTTTTTATTTTTCGGTAATTTATTATATAGACCCTTAGCATAATCACCCCACTGATAATTGTTGTAATACATACGAAAACGCAAAATATCAGGAATGGGTATTTCTTTAGGACATTGAGGAACACACATTTCACATAATCTACAATAATCTTTGTCTGCAAGTTTTAAATATTTTTCAAACAGTTCTTCCTGGTCAGTTGTCAATTCAGATGTTTTTATTGCTTCAACGTCTTCGACAAGTTGTTGAACAGTATCCATACCGACTATACATCCAGTTAAGAGCGGATTTTTTAGATTCCATTTCAGCATTGCCTGATAAAGGTTTTCGGGGCCATAATCTTTGAGCAATTTCATAATTTCCTGAATTTCAGGATCTGCGGTCTGTTTTGCCCAATAGGGGATAAAATTTCCTGTTAATGGTTTTATTCCCATAACACCCACATCATACTCTTTTGCTACTTTTAGCAATTTTTCTGCTCCTGGATTGTCATTTGGTCCCTGTTTTATCATACTAAGACGGTTATATGGAGTTTGTATGTAATCAACGTAGCCATTTCTGATAGCCCATTCGTGCAGGAGTGGATTATGTTGAGTCAATCCAATGAACCGAATTTTTCCTTCCTTTTGAAGTTGTTTTAAGACTTCAAAACCTTTTTCAGTGGCTTCTCCATGACTGCAACAAAGGTCTAAATAATCAGTATGAAATCTTTTTAAACTTGTCTCAACAGATTTACGAATATTTTCTTCAGTAAGTGGTGGATTGACATCAATTGAATAGTAAACCTCTTGTCTTCTATTTTTAAGAGCATCACCTAAAATTTCCTCTGTATTATGATATTCAGGTCCAGTTGCGATATAATTACCACCAAGGTCGAGATATTTATTTGCAACATCTTTACGGTCTCTGAGCCATTTTGCGAAAAGAAATGGTCCAAGTTGTTGGGAAAGTGAACCACTGGCATTACCTAATCCAATTACAGAAACCATTAAATTCGTCTTTCCTAATCTTCTATATTTCATTCCTGTTTCAGGTTTTACATGTAGGTCATTCTCGGCGTTAAGGTTTGGTAAAATAAAAGCGGAACCAACAAGAGCAGAGCCAGTGATTTCAATAAACTCACGTCTTGAGATTGTTTTTTTATTTGTATTATTAAAATCATTTATCTCATAGTTTTTAACTTTGGACATCTTTTTCTCCTTTTATAAATATATCTGATTATTTTCAAAACATATAAATATTCTTAAATTTAATTATTTATCAAGACGTTGCCAGGTTATTTTTGGAGGATTCACAAAGTCATTGGAAATTTGGTCATTCAACTTTTTATCAGGTTTTCCATTATGAACAAGAAAGCGATACACAAGTTCAAGTGGATTACTCATACTGGCTGTGTAAGAAGAATTTTTAACGACATTATATAAAAAGTATGGTGATTTGGAATCTATGCTAACTGGGGAAGGGTATGATTGGTTTAATGGATGGTCAAATATTGCTATCCCACCCCAAGCATTACCGATTGGTCCTGTGAAATCAACCCATTTTACACCTTTCTCATTTTTCTCAACACT
>CAZBIT010000236.1:0-4652 GCA_964491835.1 uncultured bacterium | reverse complement strand
ATGCTTTAAAATCAATTAAAATTATTGTTCTTCTTAAAACAAACATAATTACAGTTATTTCAATTATTATTAATTACCCCAAAACTAGATAAAAAGATGTGATTAAAAGACGAAATACTATTCAGAATGAGTAAAATAAAAAACTTGTTTTATTTAGTTAATTTTATCAGAAATCAGTTTATGAAGGAAACTCTTAAAAATCCTTTCGATTCAAGACGTCCACCCTAACTACGTTTAAAGGAAATAGTTTTAGAAATTTCAAAGAAATTTGAAGGAATGCACCAAAAAGAAGAACAAAAAGAATGGTTCCAATTCCGACTTTTCCCCCCATCAGAAATCCAATTATTAGCACAATTGCCTCTAAACCAGTCCGAACAAAACCGATACTCTTATTTGTTATAAAATAAATTGCCATCATTAAACTATCCCTCGGTCCAGCACCAAGGTCAGCACTTATATATAAAGCAGAACCAATGGCGGTAATTATTATACCTATTAACATTAACATAATCTGTGTCCATAAACCGCTCACAAATGGAATAAATGGATAAAATAGATTGTCTATAAAAAAACCACCTAAAATCATATTAACTATTGTTCCAGCGCGTGGCTTTATTTTCCCAATCAGAAACGAAAAAATTATTAAAACAAATCCAACTATTTGTATAGAAAGACCAAATGGTATATGAAAAATGTTACATAACCCAAGTTGAAAAACCGACCAGGGATTCATACCAATATCCGCCTTAACCATTACCGTTACACCAAACGCTAAAATAAACATCCCAATAATAAATTGAACCCAATTGGATAATTTCTTTACATAATCATTGGAATTCAAAAACCTTTTTCCAGATTGCATACTAATTTAATTCCTTCAATATCAATTACAGTGTCATTATCAAAAAACAAATTGCCGCCAAATCTATTTCAGTAATAAAGAGATTTTTGGCTACTATGTTTTTTCTATTTTTTTCTCCTGAAAAAATTAATTTGCTTTTTTAATTCTTCCGCAGCAAAACTCGCTGCTTTTGCAAAATCTTCTCCTTTTGATTTATAAATTATTCCTCTACTTGAATTTATGAGAACAAGTTCACCATTGGAATCTGTTCCATACTCAACAGTTTTTTCTAAATCTCCTCCTTGAGCACCAATTCCCGGTATCAAAAATGGTAAATTTGGTGCTATCTCTCTTACATTTTTCAACTCTTCTGGAAACGTAGCGCCCACTACAAGCCCACAATTTTTATATTTATTGAATTCCAATACCCTCTCTGCAACAATTTGATATAAATACTTCCCATTGACTTTTAGTTTTTGAAAATCCTGCGAACCGACGTTTGACGTAAGACATAAAATAAATATTCCCTTATCCTTATATTCAATAAAAGGAATTAACGAATCATAACCAAGATAAGGATTAACAGTAACAGCATCGCACTTTAAATTCGATAGAATTGCTTTTGCATAAATACTTGCAGTATTTCCAACATCGCCCCTTTTTGCATCTACTATTTTTATAACATTACCAGGTATATAATCCAGAGTTTTACTTAAACTTATCCATCCATTACTGCCATTGATTTCATAAAATGCTGTATTAAGTTTATAGGCAGATGCAAATTCATAAGTTTCATCAATAATGGATTTATTAAATGAAAAAATTGGATCATCTTCTTTAAGCAACTTTTCTGGAATTTTTCCAATGTCAGTATCAAGCCCAATACACAGCAATGAATCCTTTTTTCTTGTAATTTCTAATAATTTCTCAGTAAATCCCATTTTTATTTTCTGAAATAATTAGTATTAAGAAATTAATCGAATGAAATTTGTAATAAAGTAGGGACAACCCTAAGGTTGTCCCTACAAAATAAATTTAACATATTATTTATTTATAACGAAATTTTTAAGTATTAAAGTTGGTCTTTTATTTCTATATATACTTCTTTTCTTGCCCTTTCAACGAATTTATTAAATTCTTCGTTGCTTTTTCTCATTTTTGCTATTCGTTCAACAGTTTCTCTATCCGTTTCAAGAGTCATTTTGTGCTTTTCAGTTTTATTTTCGAGTTTAACGATATGATAACCTATATTAGTTTTAAAAGGTTCGCTTATTTCACCAATTTTAAGATAAGGCAATATCTGTTTAAATTGTTCCAATTCAGGTTGAATATTTTCAATATAAATCCATCCAATTTTTCCACCATCCCTTTTGGCATCCGGGTCTTCAGAATTCTCCTTCGCTACACTTTCAAACGATTCCCCACTTTCTATCCTATTCTTTAATTCTTTTAAAAAATTCGCAATTTTAGCATTATCATCCTCTGTCCGTGTAATTTTAATCAAGATATGTTGAACGTTAATTACATCCTCTTTTTTATCCAATACCTTGATAATATGAAATCCAAGTGGAGTTTCAACAACATCAGAAACCTCACCCGGCTTCAAAGAAAAAGCTGCAATTTCAAAAGACCTTATCGAAGCGTCAAAAGTGCCTTTTTTGATATATCCAATTAATCCACCATTTTCTTTTGTAGCTTCGTCATCGGAGTATAATTTAACTATTTCAAAGAAGTCCGCTCCATTTTTAATTTTTTCAAGAATCATTTGTGCCTTTTCCAATGCTCTTTTTTTCGAGACGTCCCCAGGATCTGTAATCTTCACAATTTGTGAAATATCGTATCCATCCGGGACTTCAGGTAAACTGTCCTTCATAGTATCATAAAATTTTTCCAATTCCTCTCCAGTAATTTTTACCTCTCCTATCATTTTTTGCCTGAGTTTATCCACTAATCCTTTTTTCCTTACATCTTCTCTATATATAGTTTTCAACTTCCTTATAGGCATACCAAATTTCTTCTCCATCTCTTCTTGAGAACCAAACTGCTGAATAAAATCTTTAATCTGCTGGTCTAAAACCATGTCTACTTCTTCATCGGTTATCTGAACGCTATCCTCTATTGCCTTTGCAAGTAACACATACTGGTCAATCAATTGTTCGAGTACCTGTCGCCTTAAATTATCATATTTTTCCGGGTCAACTCTCGGGTCAATTTTTAACTGAATTGCATACGTTTGTGCAAGCATTTCAACCTCTGATTGCAAAATTATTTCATCTTCAACCACTGCAACAATTCGGTCAACAATCTCTCCAGAATAAAGTGCTCCAGAAAAAGAAAAAATTAAAAAAATACATAACAAAAAATTAATCTTATTCATAATATAATCTTTTTATTTTATTGAGATTTCGTTGTATCTGTTTTTATATTTGTTTTATCTCCTAAAAAACCAATCTCTGAATAATTGATTTCAACATTTGCATTATCTTTTAGATTATTTATTAATTGATTATATTTATCTTTTCTTTTTTCAACAAGGATTTTTGATATTATTTCATTTTTCACAAGATTTAAATCCATTAATGTTCCTTTTTCCTTCTTATCAAATAAATAAATAAAATGATACCCATCCTTTAATCTTACCATTACCCAGGAATTATTTTTCATAGTTGAAATCTTACTTAAAATTTCAGGAGATATGCTTGTCTCTTTTATATAAACATTACCCGAAGATTTCCTGACAACTAAAACGTCTTTAATTTCTTTCGATATTTCACTAAATGTCTTGTTCATTTTCAAAGCATTTTGAACTAACTTTGAATCACTTTGTCTCTTTACCATTATATGTTCATACCTATATTCACCTTCATCGAATTTAAAATATTGGGAATTCTTCTTATAATATTCATTAATTTCCTCATTTGAAGCACCCAGATTCTCTTCTACTTCCAAATCTAATAGTTTATCAACAACAAGTTCTTTTTGCAAGTTTAATAAAGTTTCTTTAACAGAAAGTTCATCTATTAATCCTCTTTTAACCGCTTCACCGTAAAGTAATTCTCTTTCTGTCCATTTTTCCACATAATCCTTTTTAACGTCAAAATCAACACTTTGAATATTATCAACTCCCATCGCATTTTCAATCATTTTAATCGTAAGAACATTATCACCAACTTTCGCAACCGTAGGACTATCCACATGTTTTCTTGAACAAAAGAATAAAATTATGAATATAACAATATAAAACTTCTTCATTTCTTAAATACCAAATAAATTAATTTTATATTAAATTTCAAATTACTAAAAATTTATGAAAAATACAAATTAATATTATCCTATTTATATTAACTAACTGAATGCTATGTCATTGGTGAGAATAAAAATAATCACTGTATTTATATACATTTCAAGTAATGAATTTGTTTCATTTAAAATCTTGGTAGAATATTTAGTCGAAATGGATATTATTATGATAATAATTATATCAGATTTTGAGAAAAAAAGTATCAAAAAGTGCTAAAAAAGTCTCATTTTGTCTCATTTTGTCTCATTTTTGGCACTTTTTGTATCATTTTTGGCACTTTTTTCCCACTTTTTTATTTTTGAATATGTTGTTATTATTGAAATTACATAAATTTGGTGTCAAAATTTTCATATTTTTTCATAATATTAATATTTCCACTATAAAAAGATTGTTGGGCGACCACAAGAGTCGCCCCTACAAAATAACCATCTTGTATCAAGCAATATAGTTATATAATATAATAACACGGATATAATATAATAAATATTGTTCGTAAAGTCAAGAACTATT
>CAZBIT010000235.1:3709-4662 GCA_964491835.1 uncultured bacterium | reverse complement strand
AAAGAAAATTATTCCAGTAATTAACAAGAAAAGAATTGAAAAATGCATACCAATTACAATTGCTGGATTTCTTAATCCTGTAATCGTCGTTTACTTAATGATTATAAGCAGTTTAATCGTAACAGGAAATTCGTTAAGATTAAGAAAAATATAAAGCTGTTACAAATAAATGGTTATTTATTTTTATTTATGATGATATAACAATGCTTAGCCAATCAAATAGGCAATAAAACAATTCAGCAATTTTTCGGTATTATATCTGATATTAATGAATTAAGTTCCATTAACACTGAGATTTATGTGTGTGGTTATTAGAAAACAGTACCACCATTAAAGCACATTTAAAAATAAATTGCTATATGTTATAATTTAACAAATACTATAATGATGAATTTGCTAATGTTTTAATTGTAATAAGAGTTATGATGAATACAGCAATAGATTCAATAAAAACCAAAGTTTATACAGCAATTTTTTCATTTGAACAAATCCAATATCTCTATTCAAAATATATTATTTAATATAAGTCGAGTAAAGTATTTATGTATTTTTGATTGATCGACTGGTTAGTTTTAATTATTCATTCTGATTCTATAATTAGTGATTCGTCCTCATAGAACATTTCTTTCACTGCTTTAAAAATGCTTTCACCAATATAGTGCATGTTATTTTTCGTCATTTTGACAATCGGATCTGTATCTATGAACCGGCTTTCTTTTTCAACAACTCTATACTTCCAGCCTTTAAACGAAACCCAAGGTATCCTTCGCCTATCATCCGCTTGTTCTACCTCAACAAATACATTTAGTAATATACTGTATCTATTTTTCTTTTTCATGGAGTAATACCTCCTTATTGTGTAAAATATCAATTGATGAGATTTAACTAATAATAAACTTAATAATTATTTACTTATTCAAGGGCTAATTTTTTCAATAAATACTTATAAATAT
>CAZBIT010000235.1:0-3699 GCA_964491835.1 uncultured bacterium | reverse complement strand
TGAAATACATCTAAACCTTAAGTTATGTAATCAAGAAATCTATAAATAAGAAACGTTTTCCTAAATATTTTGGACTTGACATAACATAAGTGCACATTATTTAAAAATTATGCAATACTCTCTATATATTAAAAATAATATAATGACTAAAGATATTAGTTTTTAACCTCAAAACTTCCATTCAATTTTATATTTTCTGATGAACTTCCAACCATAACATTAAAAACACCAGGTTCAACTACGACATTCATACTCCTATCAAGAAGTGAAAGATGTTCGGGTGTTAGTTTGAAATTAACTGTTTTTTCTTCACCTGGTTTAAGATTAACTTTTTCAAAGCCCTTAAGTTCCTTCACGGGTTTTGTAACGGTGCTGATGGCATCATTAATATACAACTGAATAACCTCATTCCCTTCACGGGTTCCAACGTTTTTCACGTTCACACTTACCTGAACTTCACCCATTGTTCCTATTTCCTTTGGATTAATTTGAAGGTTGCTGTATTCAAAGTTTGTATAACTCAAGCCAAATCCAAATTCATAAAGTGGCGTTGTAGGCATATCTACATACCTTTTTCTTGATTTTGAGGGCTTATAATTATAATAAACGGGCAGTTGACCGGAATGACGAGGAATTGTAATTGCAAGACGACCGCTTGGATTATAATCCCCAAAAAGAATATCAGCAATTGCCTCACCCCCTTTTTCTCCGGGAAGCCATGCCTCTATGATGGTTGGAACTTGTTCTGCAATCCAGCGGATTGATAAGGGCCTTCCATTTATAAGCACAACGATTGTTGGAGTTCCTGTTTCATAGACCGATTTAACTAATTCTTCTTGAAGCCCTGTCAAGTCCAAACTGGCAATGTCTCTTCCTTCACCATTTGTTCCTTTACCTCCCGGAAATGACCTTTCATTTTCTCCAACTACAACAATTGCTACGTCAGCATTTTTTGCCGCAGCGCGGGCTTTTGGAATCTCATTCAATTCATTTCCAATAACATCACATCCTTTTATATATACAATTTTTGTCTTTGGAGATAACTTATTTTTAATACCTTCATAAACAGTCACAACATCCTGAATTACATTATGCGCTATATAGTCGCCAAGTAGGTTTCTATCATGATTTGCATTTGGACCAATTAAAGCGATTGATTTAATTTTATTTTTATCAAGAGGAAGAATATTTTTTTCATTTTTCAATAGAACGATTCCTTCACGTGCCGTTTGTAAAGTAACGTCTTGATGTTCTTTACGATGGACAACTTGAACAGCACGGTCAGGGTCAACATATGGCTTCTCGAATAAACCTAATTGAAACTTGATTCTCAGAATTCTTCGCACTGCTCTATCAATCAAATCCATTGAGACCTTTCCTTCATTAACGCTCTCTATCATATCTGCCATATAGCCCGATTCATAGGAAATACCAACATCAACTCCTGCTTTAATAGCCCATTGACCTGCCTCCTTTTGATTTGGAGCAATATGTTCAGATACATTTGTCCCAATTCCACCCCCTTCACACAATACCAATCCCTTAAAGTCTAATTCTTCTCGAAGAATTTTAGTTAAGATTTTTTCCGAACTGTGAGTGGGAACACCATCTATTGCAGGGTATGTTGCCATAACGCCAAGTGCGCCACACTTTTTAATGCCAGCAACCCAAGGGGGTAGAAAAACTTCTCTTAATTTTCTTTCAGAAATTTCCATTGCTCCGCGTTCAAGTCCACTCACTGGTTCACTTTGGCCTGGATAGTGACAGAGTCCTGCAATTACCTTATCGCTGGCAGATATATCGTCACCCTGAGCACCTTTAACTATGGATTCCGCAATTCGTGAGCATAGATATGGGTCTTCACTGAATCCCTCTTCGTTTCTACCCATACGGGGGTCTCTGTTTGGCTCAACTACCAATGTAAACAAAAAATGTATTCCTACTGATCTTGCCTCTCTTGCTGCTATGGTATAAATATCTTTAACTAAATCCGCATTCCAGGTGCTTCCAATTCCTAATCCTTCTGGGAAAATTGTCCCTCCAGAGCACATCATTCCGTGGGTTCCTTCTTCAAATTCTATCAGTGGAATTTTCAAACGTGTCTTTTCAATTGCAATTCTCTGGAGTTCATTGAAAAATTCTGCTTGTTGACGCGTTCCTTCGCGTAATATTTCATTTGAAAGTGTAAAGAATCCGCCACCCGGGCCTATATCTTTCAAGTATGTTCCTTCAACGAATTTTTTGCATCCCTCCATTTTTTCAGGTATGTCTTTCCCAAGTTGTCTTTGGTAAACACAAGGCATATTCATCTGCCCGATTTTTTCTTCTAATGTCATCCTTTTAAGTAAATCCTCAACTCTTCTGTCGATTGGTTGGCTTGGGTCTGAATAAAGTGGTTTCTCTATTTTTTCTTTTTCTCCACCATTCCTTTGACTTAAGACATAATTTGCGACTTCTTGAACAGTGGCAATCCACAATCCATTTGCAGGGTCTTTAGCGTATTTACAAAGTTCCTCAAGAGAAGGAATCAGTGTCGTTTGACTACCACTAACTCCAATTTCATGACCCGCAAGTACCAACCATCCACCATACTTTACGGTTTGGTCTATTAAATTTTTTAATTGCTCAAACGTTTTTCCATCGCTTTCCATACCTAACAACTGTGCCATATCACAAAAGGCAGGGTCATTCCATGACTCACTTAACCAACAGCGACCAGAAATAAAAATTTTGGCAATTAATGGAACGTAACTTTTAAGATTCACACCTCTACCCACGAATGTTTGTCCACAGGGATATGCATAGGTAGTAGTTTTTACGCCGAGCAATTTTTCAATTACTTTGTTTGCTTCGTCAATTTCATTCTGAATCATATCAAGGGTATAATTCTCAAGGGCTTTTTTCTGTGCAAAAGGGAAATTACCTGTGCAGGGGTGATTTAGAGAATGATTGCCAATCTCGTGTCCATTGGCAACCGCTTGTTTCCAACCATCTAACCTTTTCTCAACACTTGATGGAGATACGTAAAAAGTTGCTTTGACTCCATATTTGTCAAAAAGTGGGGTACCTTTATCAATCTGACTTAATCGAGCATCATCAAAACTTAAACTAATCGCTGCTCGTATTCCTTCTGGCCATTTGAAATTCTTCTGGCTACTCTTGGTAATTTCATATTGACCTAAAATTGTTGTATTTGTTAAAAATGCACCCCAAATCACCAAACTTATAATTACGAAATACTTTTTTAAGAACATTGCTCTCCTCCATTGAATTATTTAAAATAATTATTTTTATATAAAAACCATTATAATATAAAAAATTTTAATACCTTATTACTAAGAAATAATGAAAATAATTAATAATCATAGATATGCAAGAATATTATTGAATATAATAAAAATGATTTGAAGAAGAAAGAGGATAAATAAAAACAGTGGGCCCACAAGGACTCGAACCTTGGACCTACTGCTTGTAAGACAGATGCTCCTACTTTTTAAATAACTTTGTAACTCTTTAAAAATCAACTTAACTGCGTGTGGCTGCTGAATTTATAAATACGCTTTACATTCCCACCATTGCCACGATTGCAACGATTTCGTATCATTTATGGCAAGAATTGGCAAGTTAAATGTTATATAAAATTCTATTGATAAGCCATCATATAAAATATTATTCAAAGTCTTAGGAAAAATTTTATAA
>CAZBIT010000234.1:0-4674 GCA_964491835.1 uncultured bacterium | reverse complement strand
GTACAAGCCAGCTTTCACAATTTATGGACCAAACAAATCCTCTTTCTGAATTGACTCATAAGCGGAGATTGAGTGCTCTTGGGCCTGGAGGATTAACGAGGGAACGTGCAGGATTTGAAGTTAGAGACGTTCATTATACTCATTATGGTAGATTGTGTCCGATTGAAACCCCCGAAGGTCCTAATATTGGATTAATTTCTTCAATGTGTATTTTCGCCAGAATAAATGAACTTGGATTTATTGAAGCACCTTATAGAAAAAAAGAGGGTGAAAGTGTAACCAAAAAAATAGTGTTTCTTACAGCGGATGATGAAGATAACTTTGTCATAGCACAGGCTAATGCACTTTTAGATTCAAAAGGTAAATTCCGGAGTGAAAGAGTGAAAGCAAGACTTAAAGGTGATTTTCCAGTAGTATCTCCTAATGAAGTAAATTATATGGACGTTGCTCCCTGTCAGATAACAAGTGCGGCTGCTGCTTTAATTCCATTTTTGGAACACGATGATGCCAATAGAGCATTGATGGGTTCTAATATGCAACGACAAGCTGTTCCATTGTTAAAGCCAGAAGCACCCTATGTTGGAACAGGACTTGAAAGCAAAGTAGCAAGAGATTCAAGAACTATGGTCATTTCAAAAACAAATGGAAAGGTTATAAAGGTTTCTGCTACAGAGATTATTGTGGAAAATGATGAAGACGAAAAAGAGGATTTTAAAAATAAAATCGTAAAATTTGAAGATTCTAAATATTCTATATATAAATTAACAAAATTCACAAGAACCAATCAAGATACATGCGTTAATCAACGTCCCATTGTTAGACTTGGTGACTGCGTTAAAGTTGGTGATGTTCTTGCTGATGGGTGTGCAACAGATAAAGGAGAACTTGCTCTTGGGAGAAATATTTTAGTTGCGTTTATACCTTGGAGGGGTTATAATTTCGAAGACGCAATCATTGTAAGTGAGAGTGTGATTAGGGATGATTTATTTACTTCTGTCCATATTGAAGAATTTGAATTACGAGTCAGGGATACAAAAAGGGGTGAAGAAGTTTTAACACGGGAGATACCCAATGTTAGTGAAGAAGCAACAAAAGACCTTGATGAGAATGGGATTATAAGAGTTGGTGCAGAAGTAAATGCCGGAGATATTATAGTTGGAAAAGTTACGCCAAAGGGAGAAACAGACCCCACTCCAGAAGAAAAATTATTGAAGGCGATTTTTGGAGACAAGGCAGGCGATGTTAAAGATGCATCTTTGAAGGCACCTCCGGGAATGAATGGAATCGTTGTAGATACCAGATTATTTTCAAGAAAGAATCGGGATTCTGCAACTAAAAAGGAAGATAAGAAAAAAATTGACCAGATTGAAAAGGAATTTAAAAATAAGATTGATGATTTAAACGAACTCAGGATTAATAAATTATTGACATTACTATTAAATAAAAAAGCTAATGAAATAAAGAGTTTGGATGAAGATAAAAAATTAATAAAAACTGGAACGAAATTAAAAGCGGAATTATTAAAGAAGATAGATTTTTCAAATGTTGACCCTGACATGGATTGGACTGATGAATCCGAAACCAATGAATTGGTCAATAAAATATACAAAGAGTATAATAAGAAAATGAATGAATACGATGAAGAGAGTAAGAAAAAGAAATATAAGATAATGGTTGGAGATGAACTACCTCCGGGAATCGTTCAACTCGCCAAAGTTTATATAGCTAAGAAAAGGAAACTTGCTGTCGGTGACAAAATTGCTGGACGGCATGGAAATAAAGGAGTTATAGCAAAGATAGTTCCTGTAGAAGATATGCCTTGTCTGCCGGATGGAAGAGTATTAGATATTGTTCTTAATCCGCTTGGCGTTCCATCTCGTATGAATTTGGGTCAAATTTTCGAAACTGCTCTTGGTATTTCAGCAGAAAGGTTAGGTGTTTATTATTCAACTCCAGTTTTTGATGGAGCTACAATTGAAGAGGTGAAAGATGAATTGAAAAAGGCAGGTCTTGACCAAGATGGAAAGACCATTTTATACGATGGACAAACGGGAGAGAAATTTGACCAAAGAGTTACTGTTGGTAATATATATATGATGAAGTTATTGCATCTCGCTGATGATAAAATACATGCCCGTTCCATAGGACCATATTCTTTGATAACTCAACAGCCCCTAGGTGGAAAGGCACAATTTGGTGGACAGAGATTTGGAGAGATGGAAGTTTGGGCTTTAGAAGCATATGGTGCTGCTTATACTCTTCAAGAAATTTTAACTGTTAAGTCAGACGATGTGAATGGAAGAGCAAAGGTATATGAAGCCATTGTGAAGGGAGAAAATCTTCCAGAATCTGGAATCCCAGAATCTTTTAATGTACTTTTTAGAGAGTTACAAGGATTGTGTCTTGATATTAAAGCAGAATAAATTGTAATAAATGTAAATTTTATTAGTATGTAATATTTTAGAATACATTAACAATTATCAAAATTATCGAAAGGGGGATAATTTGATATTAACAAATAAATCAGGAAGTTTAACAGGAAAGAGATTTTCAAAAATCTCGATAGGTTTAGCTTCACCCGATTCTATACTTGCAAGGTCTTATGGTGAAGTTTTAAAACCCGAAACAATAAATTATCGTTCATTTAAGCCAGAAAAGGACGGTCTTTTTTGTGAAAAGATTTTTGGTCCTGTACGTGATTGGGAATGTCATTGTGGAAAGTATAAAAGAGTAAGATATAAGGGAATTATCTGTGATAGATGTGGGGTTGAGGTTACTTTAAAGAGTGTTAGGCGTGAAAGAATGGGACATATTGTTCTTGCCACACCTGTGGTTCATATATGGTATTTTAGGTCTATGCCAAGCAAAATAGGGTGTTTGCTCGGAATAAATTCAAAAGACCTTGAAAAAATCATTTACTATGAATCATACATAGTTACTAATCCAGGGGATTCAGGTTTTAAGCATAAAGAATTAATCTCTGAAGAAGAATATTTTCATATAATTAATGAAAATTATAACGATTATGATAAGGTGGATAAAAACGGCTCGGATGTATTTGTCGCAAAGATAGGTGGGGAAGCTGTAAAAGACCTTTTAAAAAGAATTAAACTTGAAGAACTTTCAAAAGAGCTTCGTACCCAAATAAAAGTTGAAACGTCAGTTCAAAGAAAAAATGAAGCATTAAAACGTTTAAAGATTGTGGAAACTTTTATACAAAAAGAAGGTAAAGTAATTAACAAACCTGAATGGATGGTGTTAGACATCATTCCGGTTATTCCTCCAGAATTAAGACCACTTGTTCCACTTGAAGGTGGAAGGTTTGCTACATCTGATTTGAATGATTTATACCGCCGAGTTATCATTCGAAACAACAGATTAAAGAAATTGATGGAGATAAAAGCACCTGAAATAATTCTAAGAAATGAAAAAAGGATGCTTCAAGAAGCACTGGATTCGCTTTTTGATAATGGTAAAAGGTCGACTGCGGTGAGAAGTGATGGTAATAGGCCACTTAAATCTTTAAGTGATATGCTTAAGGGTAAACAGGGTAGATTTCGTCAAAATTTGTTAGGGAAAAGAGTGGATTATTCTGGAAGGTCTGTGATTGTCGTGGGTCCGGAACTTAAGCTTTATGAGTGTGGTTTACCTAAAACTATGGCGGTTGAACTTTTTAAGCCCTTCATTATAAGGAAATTGGTGGAGCGTGGGATTGTAAAAACAGTTAAAAGTGCAAAAAAAATCGTTGACAGAAGAGGAAAGGAAATATGGGATATATTAGAAACTATTATAGAAGACCATCCAGTTATGCTTAATCGTGCTCCTACACTGCATAGATTGGGTATTCAAGCTTTTCAACCCATACTTGTTGAGGGGAAAGCCATTAGGATTCATCCTCTTGTTTGTACGGCTTTTAATGCAGATTTTGATGGAGACCAGATGGCTGTTCACATTCCTTTATCTTTCGAGGCACAAGTTGAAACAAAATTACTTATGCTTTCAAGCCATAATATTCTTTCACCTGCTAATGGAAGACCTATCGCTATTCCAAGTCAGGATATTGTATTGGGATGTTATTATTTGACTAAAATAAAATCTAATGGTCGTGGTGAAGGAAAAATATTTTATTCTCCTGATGAGATTTTGTTGGCATTCAATAATGATGTTATTGATATTCATTCAAAGATAAAAGTAAAAATAAATGGAGAAATGATTGAGACGACTCCCGGGAGAATTATTTTTAATAAAACTCTTCCGGAGGGGATGGAGTTTGTTAATGAGTTACTTTCTAAAAAGAAGATAGAAGAGATTGTTGCTACTGCATATAGGAAGTATGGTGTTTATGAAACATCTAATCTTCTTGACAGATTGAAAGATATTGGTTTTAGATATGCCACAAAAGGCGGGCTTTCCGTTGGCTTGGATGACGTTCTTGTTCCACCAGAAAAAGGAGAACTTATTGAAAAAGCAGAAGAAGAAGTGAACCAAATCAAAGAGAATTATGAAAAAGGTTATTTAACTGATGGTGAAAGATATAATCAGGTTATAGATATATGGACTCATACTTCCAATAAGGTTTCTGAGAAAATGTTTGAGAGATTACGGCATTCTTATGATGGGTTTAACCCAATATTTATGATGGCAGATTCTGGAGCAAGAGGCAGTGTTGAACAG
>CAZBIT010000233.1:0-4684 GCA_964491835.1 uncultured bacterium | reverse complement strand
ATATAATCATTTGAACATACAATCGCATCAAATTTGACTTTTCTTTCCTCAAATCTTCAAGAACCACATTGAGTTTTATACATTCTTTGTAATAATCGCCACTACTTTTTTCAGGGATATATTTCTCAAAATCGGGACATTCCTTTTTCATATTTTCAATTTCCTTTTCAAAATGTCTTATCTTCCCAAAGTAAATATTGATATCTTCATTTTTAAGAATTTCTTTTTCATATTGTGGTATTAATTCATCTTTTAGTTTTCTATACCTGTTATATTGAAGAACCTTATTCTTATATATTTCAATACCGTCATTAATATTTATATTTCTGTCTATTTCCGCTTTATCAAAAATTAAATAAATCTCTTTTTCCAAACTATTTTTTTCTTTTAATAAAATTCCAATTTTATTATTTACGTCATCAACGTTTTTTTCTAAATTTGCTTTTTTATTAACAAGACCGAAATATTTTTCAATATTCCTTTTAAATTTCTCCATAAATTCAACATTTATGTCTGAAATAACCAAATTGCTGTCATATTTTCTAACATATCGCAATATATCGGATTTTATTTCTTCAACTTCTTTTATCGTCATCTCATAATTACGTTTCAAACTATTGAACGTATCAGTTCTTCCATCAAGCCGTCTATAATATTTAAATCTTTCAATTAAATTGATAGAATCTTTAAAATTATACTTTTCTCTTATATTTTCTATCCTCTCTTCTGTCTCTTTTTTTTGAAATATAAAGACATCTTTTTTTTCATTTAACTCTTCAACTTTATTTTTAAACTCAACGTATTCATCACTCCTGAGAGAAGATGCAGTCAGGTTTAAAATAATCCCATATAATATGCAAATAAATCCTCCTACCAAAGTCGAAACAAAGTAAATCTTCCCAAAAGAAAACAATAAACAAATTAAACAAATCAGAAAAATTATCGCTCCCAAACCAAATATTAAAATCCCTTTTTTTCTTTTCTTTTTCCTTAGACCTAATATTTCATTCACTTGATTATTAAAATCACCAATTTCTGAAATAATACCTCTTATTTCTTCATTTTTTTTCAAATAATTCTCATTATAGTCCCCAATAAAATCTTTATCCTCATCAGAAACATTATCAAAAATTTCCTTTAATCCATCATACTCTTCAAGTCTAAAACCTTCTTCCTTTATTTTTTCTTTTTCACATTCAATTTCATCCTTTCTCTCTTTAAGTTTTTTTAATATATCTTTAAACCTTACAAAAAGTATGTCAATTTCTCTTTTTTCGTTTTCAGAAAAATCCTTAAATTCCTTATATAGATTTAATTCCTTTTCACATTCTTCTTTTTCTTTTTCTACCCCATTTTTTCTAACTTTTTCACTCTCAATATCACTTTCAATAGTGGAAAGTTTGCCTTGCATTTGCAAAAGGACATCGCTTTTATCAATTGGGAAATTATTAAGTTGTTTCAATGATTCAGATTCTTTTTTATATTTTTCTAATTCTTCTTTATTATAATCATTTTCACCAATTTTATTTTTCAATTCTTTAAGTTCTGCCAATTTCCCAAGATAATCTGATACATTCATATCCAACGTTATCTTTTTCTCCTTTTCATTCAACTCTTCGATATTTCGCATTTCCCCATCTTTTTGTCGTCTTTTCCGGTCAAGATTTTCAAGTTCAACAGTAATCTCTTCAATTTCTTTTGTAATTCTATCAATTTCAGAATCTACCTTTCCTTTACCTTTTAACTTATACCCACTATATTTATTTAAAGCATCATTTAAAATGTCGATTGCCTCAATTGCTGTGCCATCACTGGATGACGTATCTACCATACTTCGTATTTTTTTCGTAATACTACTTAAATCCTTTAAATTTTGAATTTCATATTGATGAATCAGCACCGTTTTAGAAAATACTTCTCTTGTAATATTTTGCAAAATAAACTCCCCAACAGGATACCCTTCCCTTCCCTTATAATAATTTTCACTTATATCCTTTCCCGAAAAACAATCATATACAAAAGTGCTTCCTTCATCAAAATCCCTTTTAATTAACAAATCTTTTCCATTCAATTCAATCTCAAGTTCGATTTTATATGAATCATAATTCCAGGGTTTAAATTTATCCAATTCCGTAAGCTTGTCTTTGCTCCTTTTCACTGAGGGAAATCCATATAAACCTGCAAGAAGCCCATCAACAAAAGTGGATTTACCCTCTTCATTATTCTCCACAATCAAAGTTACCTTGTTCGGATTTAGAATATACTCTCCATCAAGACACCCAAATCTTTTCGCTTTGAATCTTTTGATTTTCATATTTTAGTAAACTTAATATTTTACAGATACATTCAATTTTTAATCTTCATATCTTGGCTTAACGCACTTTTGTATTAATGCATCAAGTCCATAATAAATTGCGTTCTCTATAATTTCTTTTTCCGAATCGCTTTTTGCATTTTTTAACAACACATTCAACTTTTTAACAAATTTGCTTTCAGTTGTATCCAAAATATCTGGTATATCAAGATATTTTTGAATGTCATAATCTGGTTGAACATTGCTTTTGTCAAATTTAATATGAAAATAATCGTCTTTCAAAAACTCATCGGGTATGTTGACGAGATTTCCTGGTGGAAATCTTCCAAACAATCTAACATAAATTATATCTTCTTTACTATTTGTCGTTTCCTTTACCTTTTCAGCAATAATATTTAAAACCTGCTCATTATAATTAAGTCCCGTACAGTCAACATCAATCTTATGCATAATTCTGTGGTCGATTCTCCTTTTTTCAATCTCAACTTTTTTATCTTCATAAATCTTACCGATAATGATAAATTTTTCTCCAAACTCTCTAAGGTTTCTTCCCAAAGGACATCCAGAGTAAGCACCCTTAATATTCCCTTCCTCATCTAAAATCTCTAAATATGAATGATAATGACCAATGGCGGAATAATCAAAACCAAGTTTAAACAATTCTTCATCAGAGAAAGGGAGCGTAATCTTTTTGTCCGAAGGACAATAACCATCACGAGAACCATGAAAAACTAAAATATTTATCTTTCCTTCTTGTTTAAGAATGTTATCGGTTAAAAGTCGATTGTAAAAAGAACGATTCTCGTAATGTGAAATCCCTGTTATCGATATTTCTTTTAAGTTTGGCAAACTAATTGATTGAAACTTCTGAGCGGTAAAAATAAACACATTTTCAGTCCAGACATTTTGCTGTTTTCCCGTTAAAAAATCAGAATTATATACGCTACTTGGCGAAAAATAATCGTGGTTGCCTGGAGTTATTATTACGGGAACTGGGGAAATTTTAGAAAAATTGTCTATCAAAAAATTTGTCGTATCCGGCGTTGAAGATTCATAATCTATCAAATCACCTGGAATTAAAACCAAGTCAATATTTTCATCTCTTACGATTTGACAGACCTTAGTTATTATGGATTTATGCTCACTTTTTCTAATTTCCAATTTATTTACAGGAAAATTTATACTCGAAGAAAAACTCGAATCAAGATGAACGTCAGAAACCTGCAAAAATTTTATAAACTTATTCATATTATCTTACATTTTTCGTAAAAGAATTAAGTTCTTTTTACAAAATCCTGTCATTCCGCCAAATTCACAATTCCAGCAATCTCTCTTTTTATGGAGTTCCTCATCAACTTCAAACCTTTTTTCAACAATATTTTGTGCGGTTGATAAAATAATATCTTCAATAGAAAGGTTTTTTTGAACAAAATGTATTTTACCCTCTTCAAGAAAATATATCACTAAATTAGGATTTAGGACATTTTTAAAAACGCCCTTATACACGGCAAGGTCATAAATCTGCATCTGTAATTCATCATCTTTTATATTTTTTGTCGTTCCTTTCAATCCAGTTTTATAATCCGCAATTTCCCATCCCATTTCCTTTTTATCCACTCTGTCAATATAACCTTTAAAATGAATATCATAATCCCCGAAATCAGAAAACCATAAATTGAATTCCTTTTCTCTATAAACTGGAATGACTTTATCAAGACCAAACTTTCTAAAATTATCAAATATTTTTTCTCCACGTTCTTTATATTTTTCCTCGTAATTCCTTTCACCAATTCCATATCCATGCATTAATTTCTTTAAAAACATTTCCGGCTCTTCTACTAAACTATAATAATTTTCAAGAACCCTGTGAATACAAATACCAAAAATCAGTCCAGCATATCTGTCCTCCGACTCAATCGCATCAATTTTATCAATTTCTTTTTTTGTTAATGACACCCTGTATACAGGATATTTATACTCATAAATATATTTAAATCGCAATGGACAATGACTGTATTCCTTTATCATTGAAAAATCCAATTTCAAAATCTTCCTCTTTTGACGAGTTCTTATTTCAAAATCCCTTTTTGAACAAACTTCTAATAATTTCTTAACGCTTTCTTCAACACTTGTTTCATCAGAAACTTTTTTTATACATTCCAACTTTTTTTCTTCTCTATTTTTTTCATCTATTTCATTAATAACCTTAACAAATTTCTTTCCTTCAAAGTTTTCTTTAATCATCGCATAATATTCTGAAAGTTTGTCCTTTTTTAAAGTTGTAGTAAGATAAAGCATTTTTTTGGCTCTTGTAATTGCAACATATTTTAATCGTATTTCTTCAAGTTCTTCCTTTTCTTTTAATTTTAA
>CAZBIT010000232.1:0-4699 GCA_964491835.1 uncultured bacterium | reverse complement strand
ACATTAAAAAAATATTAAATCAAAATAAAATAAAAGTTGAGAGGATTGAAAAAATCACTCCATCATTAGAAGATGTATTTGTTTATCTGATACAAAAATTTCATTTGGAAAATGAGTAAAAGTAGCATAAGAAGAATCAATGCTGTCATAAAAAAAGAGTTTAAAGAAATATCGAGAGATAAAAGAACTCTCTTTATATTAATATTTGTTCCATCATTTATATTATTCCTTTTTGGATTTGCGCTAAACTTTGACGTTAGAAATATCTCTACTGGTGTATTAGACCAGGATAAATCTCAAGAAAGCAGGGAGTTTATTGGTCTTTTAGAAAGATATAATTATTTTAGAATAAAGTGTTATGTTAATAGTCAAGAGGAAATAGATAATCTGATAAATTCTGATAAAGTTATGGTATGTTTAGTAATACCACCCGATTTTTCAAGAAATATATTGAATGGCAAACAAACAGAAATCCAAGCCCTAATAAGCGGAACGAACTCGAATACAGCGGGTATTATAGCAGGATATGTAAACGCATTTGTAAATAATTATGGTCAATCAATCAGATTACCTTATTTCAAAAAGATTGGTATGAAAGGAGATATTATTCCTCTGGACTATCGTCCAAGGGTATGGTATAATTCTGAGTTGGAAAGCGTAAAATTTTTACTTCCGGGTTTGATAGGATTTATCCTGCTTATTTCAACGGTTATTTCCACGGCACTTTCGGTGGTTCGTGAAAGGGAAAAGAAAAATATAGAAAATATTATCGTTTCGCCAATTCGTTCATTTGAATGGATTATCGGGAAATTGATTCCTTATTTATTTGTTTCATTAATTACAGCGACTTTGGTTATTACAGTTGGAATAGTTTTATTTGGAATAGTAATCAAAGGGAGTATTTTTTGGCTTTTTATTGCAACGCTTGTTTACGTGACTGCTGGTCTTGGCTGGGGACTTTTGGTATCAACTGTTGCTGAAAGTCAGCAGGTGGCATTTATGGTGGCAATGCTTTCTACACTACTTCCTTCTCTTATACTTTCAGGATTTGTTTTTCCAATAGAAAGTATGCCATGGATTATTCAAAAAATTACCTACATTATTCCCACAAGATATTTTCTCATTATACTGAGAGGAATTATACTCAAGGGGGCAGGAATTTTACCATATATTGATGAATTTATATATATGTGTATATTTACTGTATCGGTTTTGATTTTAAGTTCTGTAAGATTGAAAAAATGGAGAATCTAAATTTGCAGAAGATTAAATACATACTTAAAAAAGAATTTATTCAGTTAAAACGGGACAAACGGATGTTTCCCATTATATTTATGGCACCTGTGATTCAACTTATTTTACTTGGATATGCCGCAACTTTAGATATTAAACATATTTCTATTGTAGTGTGTGATAAAGATAAATCTTTTATAAGCAGAGAATTAATTAATAAATTTACTGCATCGAATTATTTTTATGTTTATGAGTATACTGAAGATATTGATACCGTTGAGAAATATTTGATAGAGAACAAAGCAAGAGGTATTTTAGTTATACCACCAGGGTTTCAGAAGAAAATGATATCTAATCAAAAACCTGAACTCCAAGTTATAATTGACGGTTCGGATGCAAATACTGCTACTATTGGTTTAAATTATATGAATATAGTTATAAATAATTATTTGAATGAAAAAGTAAAAAAGATGTCTATTGATATGGAGGATTTTAAAATAACATCAATCAGTCCTTTACCTCGAGTATGGTTTAATCCGGAATTAAAAAGTTCAAACTTTATGGTTCCCAATGTCCTTTGTATGTTATTAATGGTGATTACAATGATATTATCTTCTATGGCAATAGTTAAAGAAAAGGAAATTGGCACAATGGAGCAAGTGATTGTAACGCCGATTAAAACATATCAATTAATAATTGGGAAACTTACACCTTTTGTTATCATCGGATTTACAATAGAAATATTGGTTATCTGTGTTGCCTATTTCTGGTTTAAAGTCCCTTTTAGAGGTAATTTGCTGTTACTTTTAGGATTGAGCGGCGTGTTCCTTTTTAGCACACTTGGATTGGGTATATTTATTTCAACAATCTCAAAAACGCAGCAACAGGCAATGATGACTTCTGCTTTTGGTGTTATTCTTCCAATGGTATATCTTTCGGGATTCATATTCCCAATAGAAAATATGCCCACGATTATACAATATTTAACATATCTTATTCCACTCAGATATTTTATAAGTATTATACGAAGTATATTTTTAAAAGGGATTGGGATTTTTTATTTGTGGGATGAATTTTTAGCACTGTTAGTTTTTGGAATTATTATTCTTACATTAAGTATATTGAGATTTAGAAAAACCCTTGATTAAATTTGGGTTCTCTTATGAATAAGAAAACATATTCTTCAAAAGCAAGAGTATTAACAACTCTATCGCATAAAGAGCCCGACCGTGTTCCTTTTGACCTTGGAAGCACAGTCGTGGGGGGAATTACAGTAAAAGCACATAGAGGTTTACTTGATATTTTAGGTATTAAGAAGGAAAACATTGAAATCGACCATATATCACAACAACTTGCAAAAGTCGATGAAGATATGTTAACAAGATTAAATGTTGATACAAGAGGATTTCAGCCAATAAATATTTCCATTGAAGGTCAAGAGATTGAGAAAAAAGGCGATTATTATGTCTATAAAGATGAGTTTGGAATAGTCCGCTCAATGCCAGTTGAAGGTGGGTACTATTATGATATGACTGACAATCCTCTTGCTGGTGAGTTGAATATAAAAAGAATTCAGGATTATCAGTATCCTGACCATAGAAAGTGGGTTGATATAGAGAAACTGAGAAGGGATATAATTGAGAAACATAGAAAAACACAATGTGCAATTGTTTTAAGAGGTTCTTCAGTATTAGTAGAGCGCGTTCTTTATTTAAGGGGATTTTCAGATGGACTTATGGATTTTGCAGGAGGGTTTGACCTGCTGTGTGCATTAATGGATAAAATCGTTGAAAATACGATTATGTATTGGGGAAAGGTTCTTGATGGTGTTGGAGATATTGTTCATGTTGTGGCGTTGAATGAAGACCTTGGCGGGCAGGAAAGTCCATTAATTTCCCCAGCAATTTATAGAAAATATGTGAAACCGAGGCATAAAGAGGTATTTTCGTTTGTGAAAAAGAAGTCACCGGGTGCAAAACTATTTCTCCACTCCTGTGGTTCTGTGTATGACTTGATTGGAGATTTGATTGAAATTGGTGTTGATATTCTTAATCCAATTCAAGTAAAAGCACGGAATATGGATACGAAAAAATTAAAGAAAGAGTTTGGAAAAGATTTAGTGTTCTGGGGTGGTGGCGTTGATACTCAGAATGTTCTACCTTATGGCACTCCTGATGATGTTAGGAGTGAGGTAAAAAGAAGGATTGATGATTTGGCACCTGGTGGAGGATTTGTGTTCAATACAGTTCATAACATTCAGGCGGATGTTCCTGCAGAAAATATAATCGCAATGTGGGAGACAGTTATGGAATACGGGAAATATTAACGAATTTATTATTTAAAAGGACCTCTGAAAAAGTAATAAAAAAATAGATATTATTTAGATTTTTTAAGATAGAAATTTTTGAGTGCAACAAATTTTCTTCCAATATTCGGTATTTGTTGCCTTGCTCTTTGATTTTTTTAAGTATATAATTTTTTGTTTTTTCTATTTTTATTCTGTTCTTTTTAACAATTATTGCTGATTTTATATAATTTCATTAAATAAAATTATAATTTTCATATGTCTTCTGAAACAATAATTTTACTGACAACTGCCGCTACAATTGGCTTTATTCATACAGTATTTGGTCCTGACCATTATATACCTTTCATTGTCATATCAAAAGCAAGAAAATGGTCACTTATAAAAACAGGAATAATTACATTTTTTTGCGGGATTGGTCATGTGTTAAGTTCAGTCATTTTAGGATTTATTGGAATCGCTTTGGGTATTTCTATT
The DNA here is from genome assembly GCA_964491835.1 of uncultured bacterium. Classification (GTDB taxonomy): domain Bacteria; phylum SM23-31; class SM23-31; order JAUVVT01; family JAUVVT01; genus CAZBIT01. The sequence continues at coordinate 684 of CAZBIT010000232.1, read as the reverse complement.
CTTAAATTAAAGTCAATTGAGTCGTTTCGAGGGGACATATCTGCCTGGCTTCTCATAATTTTTGGATTTACCTACTTCATTTGGGGAATTCACAGAATGATACGAAATAAGCCACACTCCCACGTTCATATCCACGAAGATGGAAAAGACCATTCCCACACGCATACTCATATTGAAAGTCACGCGCATTTCCACGGAGATTCAAATCATATAAATATGACCGCTTGGGTTCTTTTTATTATATTTGTTTTTGGTCCTTGCGAACCATTAATTCCTCTTCTGATGTATCCCGCTGCAGAAGGAAGCGTTGCTTCTATTATAATGGTTGCTATCGTATTCGGGCTGACAACTGTTGGAACTATGTTGACTTTGGTATTATTATTTCACAAATTGTTAAATCCAAACTTTATGAAAAAAATCGAGAGATACTCGCAACCAATAGCAGGTCTTACTATACTTCTTTGCGGAATTGCTATCATATTTTTTGGATTATAATGATATTAATTTTTTATTAGATAATCTTTTTAATAACGTGTGAAGGAGGGAATATATGGTTAGTTTAGTTGCGTTAATGGGTGCATTTGTGAATGGGATTATTACTGCAGTCATCGGGGCGCTGAAATTAGACCTTACAAAAAAACTTGACATTGATAATGTCAAAGTTGGTGGGCTTATCTCCGCCAT
>CAZBIT010000231.1:1459-4707 GCA_964491835.1 uncultured bacterium | reverse complement strand
AATTGATTTCACAAATGCTCTGACAAGTTTATTATTCTTATCAAATTTTACAGCGGGTTCAAAACTATTGATGATAATTTCACCATCGCCATTTTGTTTACCGAGCCACTCTACGAATTTTTCTATATCAAAATCAAGAGGAGTGCGGATATTTATTTTCAAATTAACACTTTGATAAAAATCATCATCAATTGAATTGATGGATATTAACGTTGGAATTAATCCATCAAATATTTTTCTATCCTTAGAAAAATTTATGCAATAACTTTCAATTCTGTTCCAGAAATCTACGCCAGATTCAACTGCGGTTATATCGACACCTGAAAAGTGTATTTTATCTTTTTTAAAATTGCATTCAAGTTCTAAACTTCCTTTATATCCAAGTGTTATTCCATTCCAATCGCTTGGTTCTCCTATTATGGCATATTCGGGCGAGTATTTATCTATAATATATCTTGCACCTTTAGAACCACCTTCTTCTTCAACCGCACCAATAATTGTGATAGTTTTATTAATATTCTCCTTAATTTCATAAACGGCACAAATAAACGCAGATAGCGGTCCTTTTGCATCGACTGCCCCTCTGCCATAAATTTTCCCATTTTCTTCTCTAACTTCTATGAATCCCCTTACAGTATCTATATGACCAAGAAAAATGATATTAGGTTCTCCATTTCCAATTGTTGCGATTACATTACCAACTTCATCGCATCTGGTATTAAATCCTAATAAGTTCAAATTTTTATTTAGATATTCAGAAATTTCTTTTTCTAATCCTGATGGGCTATAAATAGAGAGTAAATCTTTTAAAAATGAAATTTTATTCATTTTCTTTCAATACTATTTCCAATTTTTCAATTACTTTGTCAATCTGGTCTTTTTTTATTACTAATGGAGGCATAAAACGTAAAACGGTTGGACCTGCTGGATTTGCCAAAACTCCATACTTTAATAATTTCTTCATATATTCAAACGCTTTCTGTTTAAGTTCTATTCCTATAAGAAGTCCAAGACCCCTGACTTCTCTTACAATATGTGAATCAATTTCTCTTAATTTATTAATGAAGTAAGTTCCAAGTTCTTTTGCTTTTTCAGGAAGATTGAAATCCTCTATATATTTTATTGCGGAAAGTGCACAAGCACAGACAAGTGGATTTCCTCCAAAAGTCGAACCGTGTACGCCTTTTGGAATTTCTCCAATTCTTTCTCCAAAACATACCACTCCCATAGGAATCCCACCTGCAACAGATTTTGCAAGACATAAAACATCAGGATAAACGTTATGATGTTGAAAGGCAAACATCTTCCCTGTTCTTCCAAATCCCGTCTGGACTTCATCAAATATTAATATTACGCCCTTTTTATCACATAGTTTACGCAAATTTATAAAATAATCTTTATCACCAATGTGAACACCACCCTCTCCTTGAACAACTTCGACTATAATGCCAGCGGTTTTATCAGATACCTTTTCTTCCATTGCGGATATGTTATTATAAGGAACATGATAAAAGTCAGGAACAAGAGGTAGAAATGGTTTTCTGTATTTTTCTAACCACGTTGCACTAAGTGCCCCAAATGTTCTCCCGTGAAAGCCCCTGTTGGTTGCTATAATTTCTGTTCTTCCAGTAGCAAGGCGTGCAAACTTCAATGCAGCTTCAACCGCTTCAGTGCCAGAATTGCAGAAGAAAAATCTATTCAAATTCTCAGGAGTGATTTCATCCAATTTTTTCATCAATTCAGCACGCTTATCATTGTAAAATACGCTTGGACAAGTAATTAACTTTTTTGACTGTTCACAGATTGCTTCAATAACATACGGATTGGAATGTCCAACATTTGCAGTTCCAAATCCCGCAACACAATCAATATATTCTTCTCCGTTTTCGTCCCACAGAATCGCCCCCTCACCTCTAACAATTACAACATCTCTCATAGGATAGCATCCCGGAGAATATTTACTTTCAGTATCAATTATTTCAGACATATTATTTTTTGAATATATAAATTTAAATTATCACTTAATTTATTACTGTTCCCTTGCCGTTTATTGCATTAGTGATAGGATTTTTAATTCTCGCATCGGCAAATACGATTTCCTTTACGCCCCCTTTGATGGCTTCTTCTGCACCCATAACCTTTTTCTTCATCCTTCTTTTTGCATATTCCATAAACTCATTAATTTTATCTTTTTCAATATGTTTAATAAGAGTTGATTCATCTTTTACATCTTCTAAAAGTCCGGGTACATTTGAAAGAACTATTAGTTTATCAGCATTTAGTTTTACAGCTATTAATGCAGATGCCCTATCTCCATCGACGTTTATCGTCTCTCCTTCATAACTCGATGATAAAGGTGCTATAACAGGTAGATAACCATTATTAAGAAGAATCTTAAGCAAATCGACATTAACATTTTCAACTTTTCCGGTATTGTCGCCTCGAAGGACCTTCTTTTTACCATCTTCTATTATCGTTAATACTGACTTTTTCTTTCCTTCCAAAATTCTACCATCAATCCCAGACAACCCAACCGCATTTACACCAAGTTTTTGAAATTTTTCTACAATCATTTTATTTGCTTTGCCAGAATAAACCATAATAATAATTTCAAGCGTTTCTCTATCAGTATATCTGCTCTCATACCCAGAAACTGATGTAACAAACTGTGGCGGTTTCCCAAGTTTTTCAGATAGGACATTTGCCTCATAAGAACCGCCGTGAACTAAAACAATCCTTTCACCATTTCTCACAAGTTGAGCAACGTCCTCACATATATAATCGTAATTAATACCTTCGCCGCCACCTACTTTAATAACTATCATTCAAATTACCTCATAATTTGCTCATTTTAGAAACGCATTATTTCAAATAGGATGGAGACCTGGAAACTCGAGCCCTTTTGTTTCTTCAAATCCGCACATAACGTTCATTGCCTGGATACCGTTCCCTGCCGCACCCTTCATAAGATTATCAATTGCGGACATAACGACAAGCCAGTTAGAACGCTCATCTTTTTCGAAACCAATGTCACAGTAATTAGAGCCAATCAACAACTTCGGCTCAGGATACCTATACAAACCTTTCGTCTCTTTCACTATTCTCATAAATGGTTCATTACCATACTCTTTTCTGTAAACGCTCCATATATCCTTTTCAGTCAGACCGCTTTTAACGGAACAATGACAGGTAGAAAGAATTCCTCTAACCGCTTCAACAGAAGTTGCAGAAAACCTAACTACTGGAAC
>CAZBIT010000231.1:0-1359 GCA_964491835.1 uncultured bacterium | reverse complement strand
ATTTTCATAGTAAATATCATAATCTTTAGGATTATGTAATCTGAAATCCGCACTTAAATCAATAATTTTAGGGGCAATTGACAAAAACTGGTCTATTTTTTGAGAAGAACTACCGTGTGGAAGGGCAAGGAATAAAAAATCACATCCTTTTACATCATTAACGCTAACAAATTTTAAATTAGTTCGTTTTCGTAAGTTTGGATGAACTGAATGAACAAACTTTCCAGCATATGTTTCAGAAGTTACCTGAAAAACCTCTACCTCTGGATGGTCAAGAAGGATTCTTAATGTTTCACCCCCAACATAACCAGACGCCCCAACAATGGAAACTTTCATTTTTTTGCTACCTCCAATGCATAATCAACCATCATTCCAGCAATGTCAACCTTAGTGGTTTCGTATAAAAGTTTAAATTCTGGTGTATAATTAATTTCTATGACAAGATAATTACTGTTATCTTCCATAATGTCAACCGCGAGAATTCCACCCCCGACAGCGTTAGCAGATTTTAAAGCAAGTTCTTCTAATTCAGGCGTAACATTGCAAACCTCTGCGGAAGCACCGCGAGAAGCGTTCGTTATCCAATGAGATGACTTACGATAAATCGCCGATGCTATCTTATCTCCAATAACCAACACTCTTATGTCCCGTCCCGGTTTGGCAATATACTTTTGAATGTAAAAAGACGAATGATGATACGTTCCTAATATCTTTTTGTGCTCAATTAATGCCTCCGCTGACTCACGGTCATTTACTTTACTTATTAATCTTCCCCATGAACCAATCGCTGGCTTAAGAACAACGGGATATCCCAACATTTCTATTGCTTCTAATGCGGATTCAGGACTGTATGCAATCACTGTGCGAGGCATTGGAATACCGCTACTGACTAATACAGACGTTGTGAGAGACTTATCTCCGCAAATATTCGCAATCTGCCAGGTATTTACTGTTTTTATGCCCCAATCGTTAAATATCTTGAGACATTGAAGAGAACGAGTATGACTTATTGACCTGTCAAGAATCAAATCATAATTCATATTATTATTCTGATAATCAAGTATTACTTCATTATCATAAATTTTGTCAAAATCAACGTTCTTCTTCCTCAACGCCTCAAATATCTTTTTCTCCTCAAATCTTACATAAGATATAAGTATGCCAAATTTCATAGCAAACCAAATAATATTTTTAAATTATAAATCTTTTGTGAACTATGTAAAATGGTGTTCTTTAAATCCTATAAATTAACTTAAAAATTGAAAATAAAATGATTTTAAAAACATTGAAATCTATTATTCTCCCCAATCTTCTTCTTCTTCAGGTGCAAGAGCGAGTTCTATCGGGTCAATGCTTATG
>CAZBIT010000230.1:0-4717 GCA_964491835.1 uncultured bacterium | reverse complement strand
GTTATGAAATTTTTTCCATTCCTTTCTGATTTTACTGTGTCTAACAACAGTTATTTTAAAAAGAAGATATAATAAGTAAATTATAACTAAAAATACAACCGCAGCTATTACGTAAGTGAGAAATGAAGCATCTCCAAGACCAATCTTGAAATACTTAAATTTACCCATATTATTACCTTTCTTTTTATATTTATCAGTATAATATAGGTTTATATATTTTTACAACTGAAAAATGTTTTTGTTCCAATATTTGGACAAAATTAATCAAAGTAATTAATCAAAAATAATTTTAATAATATTTCTTTTTTGAGAAAATAGTTATATAAATTTGTTTAACCTCAATATAATAAAGAAAAAATAGATATTCTATTAAATTTATTGAAAAAGAAAAAAAATTTCAAAGTCAGAATATCATTAGGATTTTTATTTAAGATTATTTAATTTATTCAAGTAATTAGAGGATTTGTAAATCTAATTACCAAAGTAAAGAGTGGCGGTAATCAGTGAGTTTTAAATTCTATTATAAGGTAAAAGTCAATGTCTTTAAGTAATTGATGTCTTTTATCCAGATTGTTCCTCCAAATATGTTATAAACCTAAATTTGAACCGTTAAAGTGAATTTGTCTTGTCGTTTTTTGTTTAAGAATGCCTATCATATTAAATGAAAATAGGATATCTGGATTTAGATTATTTTGAAATAAATTTATTTTAAATCAGTATAAGCTAATTCATATTGAAAATTCGTAAATTTAAATCATTTGTCAAAAGTTAAATTTATAATTGAGGGGTGTAAAATGAAGAATAAGGTAATTAATTTTTCATGTATTTTATTCTTATTAATAGTTTTTATTTATTTTCATTTTTTAAATTGTCAGAGAGTTGATAAAGAGATAAAGTCCCAGATTGATATTGAAGCAAAAGATAATCAATTATCTTATAATCCTGAAGATGGTAGTACTGTGAAGGTAAGCCCACCACCTTTTATTTGGGTGCCTGTGAAAGGGAATTTTACATATACACTTCAAATTGCAAAAGATAAAAATTTTCAATCAGGATTAATAACAAAAAAAGGTATTGATATAAGCACTTATGCACTTGAACAATCTTTGGAACCTGGTGAATGGTTCTGGAGATATGGTGTAGAAGGTGAACGGATTATTTTTAGTAAAGTCAGAAAGTTTATCATTCCATCAGATGCAAAAGTATGGTATTATCCCGGTATTAAGCAAGTTATCAATTCTATTCCTAAAGGTCGTCCAAGGCTTTTTATATTAAAGGATGAAATAGAATCTTATCGTCAAAGAGCAAAATCAGGAGATTTAAAGAAATTATATACTGATATTGTAAATGAATGTAAAAAACATATTGGTGAAAAACTTGTTCCAGAACCTCCATATCTTCCAGAAAAAGACCCTGAATTTGGCATAGTTTTTAAAGAAATTCTTGCAACTACGAGACCAGCAATGGATTTAATGGAAAAGTTTGGAGTAGCATATATTTTAACTGGTGAGAAAAAGTATGGAGAAGAAGCAAAAAGACGAATTTTACACTTTTGTGGTTGGAACCCTAATGGTTCTACTTCTGATGAGGCAAATGATGAACCAGCAATGTGGATTTTATACAGGGGTATTGGGGCGTATGACTGGACTTATGATTTGTTTACTCCTGAAGAAAGAGATAAAGTTGAAAGTGTTTTAAAAATCAGGGCCAAACAGTTCTATGACCGTCTCAAATACAAACCCGGCGGAGAATATCATTCATATAATTACGGAAGTCATGAAGGCAGAATTCTTGGCTTTTTAGGTGAGACCTGTCTATGTTTTGCACACGAGTGGAAAGAAACAGAAGATTGGTTAGATTATGTTTTGACCTTGTTTTATAATACTTTTCCAGCATGGGGGAAAGAAGATGGTGGATGGCATCAAGGTCCAGGTTACTGGACTGCATATATGAGTTTTGCTATCCATTTTATACTCCCACTTAAAAAAGCGACAGGCATTGATTTAATGGAAAAGAAATTTTTCCATAATACACCTTATTATATGTTATATACAAATCCTCCTTATGCCAAAATGTCACCATTTGGAGATGGCGAAAGCAGTCCTCCAGGTGAAAGTAGGGGAGAATTAATGTATCAATTTTCAACACTTTTAAATGACCCTTATATAAAATGGTATGCTGATTATATGAAGGCAAGCCCTGGTGAAGATGTATTAGGGATTTTTTTGAAAAATGATAATATAAAAGGAAAATCCCTTTCAGGACTTCCTCAATCAAGGTATTTCCCTGGTGTTGGTTTGGTTTCTCTTCATACGAATTTGGGCGATGCCAATAGCGATGTTCACTTTTTGTTTCACAGCGACCCTTATGGTGGTTATAGTCATTCACATCCTGACCAAAATGCATTTACACTTGAAGCGTTTGGTGAAGCACTCGCAATTGCATCGGGATATTATCCCTGGTATGGTTCCGTGCATCATAAGAATTGGCAGTGGCAAACAAAATCCTCAAATTCTATTACTGTTGATGGTGGAAATGGTCAAAAAATGTCTGCATCTGCTAAAGGAGAAATTGTTGCTTTTGAATCAAAAGATTTTTATGATTATATTTTTGGTGATGCAACAAAAGCATATCTTGGATTATTGAAAAAGTTTTATCGTTATGTAATACATATTCGTCCGGGAGTTTTTATAATTTATGATGACCTCGAGGCATCTAATCCAGTGAGTTTTGAATGGTGGCTTCATTCACTTTCGGAAATGAAAATTGATTCAAAAAATAAATCTATTTTAATTTCTCAAGGTGATGCCCGACTTGAAGTTCTTTTCTTACAATCCGGAGAACTGAGTTTTAATCAGTTCAAGGGTTTTCCAGACCCTCCTGAAATGGGTGGAGAAAATGATCAATGGCATTTAACTACATCAATTCCTTCGAAAAATACAAAATCAAGGTTTATCACATTATTAATTCCATTTAAAAAAGACAAAGAACCTAAAATTTCTATTGATAATTTGATAGAAAAACCAGATGAAGTATCTTTAAGTCTTGGTATACAAGGTAAGAAATATTTTATTAGTTTTCTTCCGGAAGTTGTTGTGCGTCAAATTGATATGTAGGGGGCAATTCATAAATTGCCTCTACATAATTGAAAAATGTTTCTATTACATAGACATTGTGAAGGATAGATAAGGCATATTTTAAAATAATAGGAAAAGTTACTTTTAAAAAAATTTGGATAATACGGAATATTTCAGATATTTTAGTGCACTGAAACCCATTTCGCTGCATCAGCAATAACAGAACCGTCGCATTTATCTGACAATCTTATTTCCGGGGTATCTCCTTTTTTGTACTCAAATTGCCCAAGATAATGCCAGCCATCCATATCTCTTGATGTCTTTATTTCAACTTTACTTTCTTCATCATTATTGAGAACAGAAATGTAAAAAACTTTCCCGATTCGCTCTCCTCTAAAACTTGTATTATTCGTATAATTGTTTACGAAAATATATGCGTCATAAGATCCGCTTTCTGGAATCAATATCTTCCATCTTGCGTATGTATTTCCTTTTCCTTTATATTTTGTAACTAATGAATTTCTATATTTCCCATAAGAATTGTAATGGTAAATTCTTGTCCAATCTTTAAGTCCCGAAAGAAGTAAGTTAGTTAGTCCATTGAATTCTTCTTTAATATTATTATTGTTTTTATTTTTTCCAAAAAGCCGAGTTTTCTCTTTTTTAGAACTGACTATAGAAAATCCATCATCTTTGTCATCAATGATGATTTCATTTGATTTTTCAGGTTCAACGGTTTTTTCGCCATCAAATGGAACAGCATTTATTGGTTTTTCAGGAAGATTATTATATGTGAATTTAGGTTTTGACCAATTTTTTGCAAATATTGGTTCTATTTCAACAAATCTTGGTTTATTTGGGACGACTACTCCTACTTCTTTTTCTTCATACGGTTTAAAATAAACGTCTCTATAAATATCATCCTTCTCTGTTTTAAAATGCACTTTAATATTTCCATTACACTCTTCCCAATTTCTAACTCTTGCTTTCATTTGATATTGCGTTTGTATTTTTTTAGTAAAAATTGGATAACTTTCTGCTTTTACGATTGTATATCCTGGAAGAAGAGCAGTTTCGAACCATTGGTGAAAAAATGAATCGAGGTCTTTACCTGAAATTTTCTCTGCAAAAATTTTAAAATCTTTAAAAGAGAAATTTTTGAATTTATGTTCTTCAATAAATTTGCTTATAATTTCTTTGTATTTATCTTCGCCAACTTCTTGGCATAAAGATTTCATAATACCAGGACATTTTAATCTCATAACATTATCATATAACGTGCCATCATTCTTTGGTGAGAATTCAACGAATGGTTTTGTTTCAATTGCATCGTATATGTTTTTTTTATTGAGACCGAACTCATCCTCATCACCTGCACCTAAAAATTGGAGTAATTGCCGAGTAATTCCTTTTCTTATCAAACTTGATATGCGGTCTTTACATCCAATTTGGAATCCCCAGTATTCTGGGATAATGTTCAAGAATTCAAGTCCCCAGTCACCATTTGATATAGACCGTGATCCAAATTTACCACTTAAAGCAAGATTTCCGGCAAGGTAATTTATATAAAAGAATTTTTTTCTTTCTGAGACGTCGAATTCCTCTCCTCTCCTTTTTGCACGTTGTTGTTCATCATTATA
>CAZBIT010000229.1:0-4720 GCA_964491835.1 uncultured bacterium | reverse complement strand
ATTTAAAAAATATAGCACTTTTTTTGAAAATTCCAAATGATTTTTTTTAAATAAATTATTACCGAACCTTTGGTAAATTTTAATTATTTTAAGAGATTGATTAATACGTAAAATATTATTGTTGACAAATTAAAATATTTTTATTTAATTGAATGGAAAATAAAATTTAATTCAAAGTTATAAATTTATATATATTTTAAAGTAATTAATCTGGAGGAAAATAAAAATGAAAAGATTTTTTATTCCTTTTGTTTTTATTGCTTTTATTTTATTAAGTTGTGGGGGTGCAAAGGAATTAAAGACAGGGAACGTTTATACTGATCCAGTTTATAATTTTAGTGTGCCCTGCCCCAATGGTTGGAGACATTTTGTATATAATGGAGAAACTCGATTAAGAACTGTCTATACTGAATATACCCGCTCTAAAGAAAGAAGCGAAGTCCTGAAAATGGATGCTGGTATAGAAATAGACCCACATATTTATATAAAGGTAATAACGGGAAATAAAGATGTAAAGCAATATGTCGATAACTTGAAAAAGAACTATATTACTGAGTTTTTTAATCTGTTTTCAAAAGATGTTTACACACCGTCCAAAACAATTACTAAGGAAGAAGTTACTACTATATTAGGAACTCAGGAAGCATATTCATTTGAAATCAAGGAATCCCACATAAACCCACAACAGAGGAATCCTATCACCCAAGTTTATGGTTTTGAAGTTGATACTATTATTAATTTTACCATTTTTAAAAGAGGGGAGAACATATATCACATAGAGTTTATTTGTCCTGCAATTGCAATGAAAGAGAATTTGAAAAAATATCAGGATTTAATTAATAGTTTAAGTTTTAAGTAATATATTCAAATTTTTGAATAATTCAAATTTCATAAAAAGGGGATTGAAGATTTACTTTCTCCCCTTTTTCATTTATAGGCAAATGTATGTTTAAAAGATTAAATTTCATTTTTTTATTTGCTTTTGTTTCAACTTTATTATTTATAACAGAATGTAAAGGAACCTTAGAAAAGACCGGTGTAAAAGGACTTGACAGGATTGCTTTTGAATATGTAAAACTGTGTTTGAGGATTGATAAGCATCATAAAGGGTATGTTGATTCATATATTGGTGATGAAAAAATAAAAATGGAAATTGATAAAGAGGAAAGGGTTCCTCTTTCTGAATTGGAGAAAAAATCTGAAAATTTATTAATCGAATTGTCAAAAGTAAAAGATAAAACTAATCGGAGTATATTTCTTGAAAAGCAAATTACAGCGGTAAACACTTTTGTAAAAATACTTTCAGGAATTAAATTTTCATTTTTTGAAGAAGTTAAATTGCTTTATGATGTTGAGCCTGAATTGGAGCCCGAAGAGAACTATATGAAAGCAATTCAGAAAATAGATGGTCTTTTATTGGGAAAAGGAGACGCATTAGAAAAACTTGAAAAATACAGAGAATTATTTGTATTAAAGAATGAAGAAATACTACCTTCTATAGAAAGTGCTCTTGATGAAATTAAAAGGAGAACTAAGGAATTTTTGCCTCTTCCACCAGATGAATATGTGAGAATTGGCCTTGTGACTAAAAAACCTTGGAGCGGGTATAATTGGTTTAAAGGGAATTATTTTTCGCTAATTGAAATTAACATTGACCTGCCAAGAAGAGTTGACCAAATTTTGAGTTATATGGCTCACGAGGGCTATCCGGGTCATCATACAGAATTGTGTTTGAAAGAAAAATTCCTTTTCAAAGATAAAAATTACATTGAATACAGCGTTTATCCTTTGTATTCACCAGAAAGTGTTATCTCTGAAGGGATTGCAGAACTTGGTCTTGAAATTATTTTTACGGAGAGTGAATTATTGGATTTTTTAAAAATGGAAATGTTTCCTATGGTGGGAATTAAAAATATCAACATAAATAAATGGAATGAGATTAGGAAGTCATTGAAGGAACTTTCATCCGTTTCAGGGAATGCAGCGATTCTTCTTTTGGATAAGAATAAGAGTGAATTTGAAATAATAGAATATTTACAAAAATATGGACTTCAGGATGAAGCAACGGCAAAGAAACAGGTTGAATTTATAAAGACATATAGAGGATATATTTTTTCGTATTATTATGGTTATAAAATTCTTAAAGAATATGTTGAGAAAGGGAAACCAAAAGATTTATTTAAAGACATAATTCTTCAACAAGTATATCCTTCATACTTTGAGTAACTCAGCAAAAATATCTTATTTAAGTAAAATTTAACTTGAAATTATAATAATTTTTAGTTATCATTTAATAAAATTTAAGTTTTAATGATTTTAATAGGTTAGGATTTAGAGAATAAACATATTTTTATTTAAGAGTGAAAAAAAAGAATGCTTATATAAATATTTAAAGAACATTAATAAAAAGAAATAAATATAGAAAATTTAAATTTCAGAATTATTTAACATTTAATCTTTTAATGAAAAGTGAAGACGCTTGAAGAAATAAAAGAAATTCTATCAAAGCATAATTTTTTTTAATAAGATTTTGCTGGCATAGCTCAGTTGGTAGAGCAGCTCACTCGTAATGAGCAGGTCGGGGGTTCGACTCCCTTTGCCAGCTCCAATTTTATTTTTTTTTAAATTTATATTTTTATCATTAATGTATTGACTAATTGTATTTTTATTGTTACCTTAAATAGTTATTAATGATAAACAAAATATGATTGAAAAGATAAAAAAAGAAATAATATATAAACTTCTTTCTCTCTATTTAAAAATAAGGCACAAAGACGAAATAATCGACATAAAAAAATCGTTTGTAAACTCTAAAAAAATACTTATCTTTCTTCCTACAAACAAAGAACAATTTGAAATCGCTTTATCATACCTTCCAAGAATTAAAGAAATTTTCAAAGAGAGAGAAATAGTTTATATTCTTCCGGATACATTTCAAAATCTTTTCAAAGAAAAATTTCAGGGTAATCCCTTTTATTACCAACAAAAAGATATTACCTATTTTTCACTACCAAGTAAGAAATTATTGGATTTTATTAAGAAGAGAAAATTCGATATTTCAATATGTCTTAATCCTGCTTTTGACATTTTTTCAGCATATACATGTCTTCGTTCAGAAGCAAAATTGAGAATTGGTTTATATGATGAAAAGGGAGAAGATTATTTTAATTTTCAAGTTAAAAAGGATGGTGATAAGCTTTTGAGCGAAAGGTATAACTGCCTTGTGAAATATTTAAATATGATTCTTAATTCTGCATAGATTTATAAAGGTAATTATGGAATAATTTCTGTATCGATTCTGGTAGCGAAACATTTTAGAGAAGATTTTTCGTTGGATATAATTTTCTCACAATGCTTTACGATGTTCTCAATATCAATATCAGTTCTTTCTTGATTGTGGTGGAATAAGCCAATTTTTTTTACACAACCCTCCATTGCTAACCGAATGGCATCAATATAAGTAGAATGTCCCCAACTCTTCGTTTTAATGTATTCATCTTCTGAAAACTCAGCGTCGTGAATTAATAAATCAGAATCTCGGGAGAAACGGAGATAATCTTTGTATTTTAGTCCACCCTTATGTGTAAATCTTATTTCATTGTCGGTTAAGAAGACAAAAGTTTTATTATCCTCGATGAATTTAAAACCAAGACCATTGTTAGGATGACTTAATAAAATTGGTATTATTGTAATAGAATCAATTTGAAATTCTTTTAGACATAAGTTGTTATAAATGATATTTGCATTAAGGTTTTTGTAATTAACAGGGAAATATGGAGCGGTCATAGTTTTTGCAATCATGTTTTTTAGAGATTTTTGAGCAAATGGACAGCCATAAAAATTCACTTCTGTGTTTTTGAAATATATTGGCTTGAAGAAAGGAAAGCCAAGAATATGGTCCCAATGAGCATGTGTTAGAATTATATGAAAACTCTTCTTTTTTTCCTCCAGAAGTTTATTGCTTAATCTTCTTATTCCAGTTCCAGCATCTATTATTATGTTTTCGTTTTTGGTTATTATCTCAACACAGGTAGTATCGCCCCCAAACTTCAGATATTGTTTTCCAGAAACAGGAATTGAACCCCTCGCTCCCCATATCTTAACAACCATATTTTCCCTTTATTAAAAATTTTAAAAAAACAATTTATATTTACATTGTTTTTATAGCAGATTCTTTAAATTAAATTATTTTAAATCTAATAAGAAATAAATAAAAGTCAATTTATTTTTTTATATTTTCCAGACATATATTAAAGTCGTTTGAACATTATTTTTGTGTTAAACGACTGTATTTTCAACTTTTTGAACTTTCCATTTTAAGATTTCCAATATTCCATAAATGAAAACCAATCAGAAACCCCCTTTTCATCAGTAAATATTTTGTTATTGTCGGATTTTTCATATATGTATTTTTTTCTCCAGTAGTGTTCAAATTTCTCGGTAACATACTGAATATACGGTGACCTTTCGCATATTTCTGTGTTTTCTTAAAGGTCAAAAGAACAATATTCGCTATCTTTAAAAAATATGATAACTGAACCTTTTTTATTTATAACTTTCATAATCTAATTAATTTATATTTTAATTTATTTATACAATATAAAAACAAATTATTTTTGTTGAGAGTTTCAAACAGTTAAAGCAAGAACAATGCTTTTATAATAAATGTGGATAAAACACAGTCAAATTTTCTAAGATTTTAATAAAATTGTGTATCATC
>CAZBIT010000228.1:0-4733 GCA_964491835.1 uncultured bacterium | reverse complement strand
CAGGCAAGAACAATTCCATCTTGGGTAACTGCGATGATTTCCATTTTACCATCTCCATCAATGTCTGATGAATAAGGTGATAATTCTTCAAACTTTCCACCGGTAAAGGAAGGAAATCCTTTATAATAAAAGTCCTTTTTCAAACTGAATTTCATAACATTTCCGGTATCACTAATAGCATAAATTGAAATATGACTATTTGCTTCTTCATTCGATTTACTTGAAGGATTTGTATTGGGCGTAAATGCATCGTTATTTCCTTTAAAGAAAGCATCATACATTATTCCATTCGCAGGCGTTGGAAATCCAGGAAGTATCCATTCGAATGTTTCCCCAATATCCTGGGAGCCATCTGCTTCCATAAGATAAACACCCCTTTTATTCTTATCATTATTGATTTTGTTTTCTTTAATATTTTTTTTGATAATCCTTTCATCAATGTGCCATATAAGCAATCCAGAACCCGGTATATCCGTATCGTAATCATCCGCCTCAAGCAAAACTCCTCTCGGACTTTTGATAATATTCAGTCCATTTTTATTGTAATCACGCACTCTGTTTTCTAACAGGAAATACTCCTCAGAGGTTATGTTAACCTTATATATTTTTTTAGGGTCGTTCGATAATGATGAATGAATTTCAAGATTTTCTCCATTATCAACTTCGATTGGTGTCTCCCATCCCAAAAAGACCTTACTCCAGGCACAGGGTTCAGCAGGGATAAGACCGCTATAATTACCGAATCCCATATCCATCAACCCCCACTGCCCAATTCCTGCACTTCCTGTCTCAGTATTAAAAAGACTTGGAAGACCAAGTTGATGTCCAAACTGATGTGCAATTATTCCATTTAAACCTATTTCAATATCTTCCTGACTTTCAGTTTCAGGAAGTATCATACCATCCATTATAAAAAATTTACCTTCATTAACATTAATCCCTTTATATGCTGGGTCATTATTTCCTAAATATAAAGACAGGTCATAGAAAGTTAAAAACACTGAAGGAACATCATTTGGAAATGGATTATAGTATGGGTTTATTGAAAAATCCGCTCCAACTCCAGCATGAAATACGATAAAACTATTGTATTGCGAAAAATCTACCGCCGGGTCTTTATCCGCCTCAATAAACGAATCGCTTAAAAGCTCACATAACCGCCTGTTCTTTTCATCTTTTGTTGTGTTAGGACTATAATATTTCATCTCTTTTGGAAGTTTATAACTCGCATTCAAATCATTGGGAAATACAGTATAACTTATGTTAACCTTTCCTTTAGAAACTCTTTTATAATATCTTTTTAATGCTTCTAAATGGTCTTCGAAATAAGTGCGGTTATGTGGAGGAGGGTCAATTTTAGCCGAACTACCAGTTGAAAGGTTAAATGACCCCTTTCCGTGTGCTGTTGAAATTGAATCCTTTTGAAATTCTACCTTTATTGCAATAATATTTATATTTTTAAAATTACCGACTTCTTTTTCTAAATTTCCTTTTAGATTAGTAAAATTATTTGTTTTATATATATTAATATAATATTTATTATCAGAAGAATAAGATGAATTTACCGATATAAGAAGTAAAAAGATTATCAGACGTATTTTGCGCATCATTGTATTTACTTTACATAAATATATTTATATAAAAATTACCCCACTCCCTTTCATATTTTGATATGGAGCGGGGTAATATGACATCCCCATCTTTTATTTTTTTAAATCTTCAGTTAGAACTTAAAAGATAATGAAAATCTCATAGTGTCGGCAAGTGGAGAACCTTCCTTATTCGCTGAAATGTAACCAAAGTCGAATCCATATATAGAATATCTAATACCGCCACCAAACGTCCAGAATCTTCTCTTTCCAATATCCTCATAATAATGTCCAAATCGCAAAGCGATAATATTGCTATACCAATATTCAAATCCAACTGCGGTCCCAATTCTCTTTAATGACCTTTGATATTTATCAAACCAAGATGTAAATATTGCCTTATAGAATGAATCAGATGAACCGTCACTGTGCCTTACAACAAGGAGTTTGTTAAAATCAATGGTTGCAACAAGTTTGTTATACCTTCCATCGAGGAGTTGATATGCAAAACCCAATTTTAAGTTTGTCGGTATAGGGTCTGCCTGGCTAGCATCTATGAATGCGACTTTTGGACCCATATTTGCAAGGTTAGCACCTATGGACAATTTATCTAAAAATTCTGGTCTATATAAAACGCCAATATCAACACCAACAGATGAACCAGTGCCTTTCCCCTTCTCTTCACCTGTTCCATAATCCGCTAATTTAAGATATATATATTTCATCGTAATACCCAGACTCAGATTTTCCTTTACTTTTGTTCCATAAGAAGCCCCAATCGCCATATTATAAGCGTTAAACGTTCCAAGAAATTCATTATGTTCACCTCTACGCTCTTGTTCACCGAGATTTAAATACGTTGCACTTATTCCAAACGTTCCTATGTCTTCGACATTGTGAATGTAACTTGCAAAATCGTAATAAAGGTCGCTCATATTAAATTGTGGAAGCCAATTAGAGTGCATAATTGAAAATTCATGCCCTTCAATAAATCCAAGTCCTGCGGGATTCCAGAAAACCGTAGTAGCATCATTCGCAATTGCAACGTTTGCTTCTCCCATTCCTCCTGCTCTTGCTCCCGGAGAAATTAATAAAAATTCTGCTGCGGCCTCTCCTTGAGCGAAAACATTTCCAGTCAATAAGGTAAAAAATATCCCTACGATTAATAGAATTTTGATGCTTTTCATAACGACTCCTCCTGAATAATCACTATATTATTTAGTAAACGTTTTTTAAATAATAAAGAAACATTATTTATTATTAATTTATAAATTATTTTTAAATATGAATTAAAGTTTGAATTTTTAATACCTATTTTAAATTAATAAATAGTGCAAAAATAATGCCGTAAATAAATTATTATCTCATAATAACGATTTTTTCAATTGATTCCGCTGTCTTCTGCATATCATCGATATGTGCTTTTGCAATTACTTTAAAAAAATATACTCCATTGGCTATTTTATTCCCATCTTCGTCTCGTCCATTCCACGCTTCAGAAACATATAGCCCTGGTTTTTCAATTCTGATATTTTCTATTTCCTTTATCAACCGCCCAGAAACCGTAAATATCTTTATCGTTATATCCGAAACAGAATTAACGGGTTGATTTATCTCAAATGTAAATCGTGTGTCCTCAGAAAATGGATTAGGGTAATTAAAAACCTTACTAATGGAATATTCCTTTTCAGAATATATGGTAAATTCTGCAAATTCTTCCGATGAGTTATTAAAATTATCCCACGTCTTAACTTTTAATGTATGTTTACCTTTGCTTATATTACCAAACGGATATTTAACAACACCTTCAGTATAACTACTTTCATTATAAACAAATAATTTCGTTAAGTCAACATTATTTTTAATATTTTCATCTAAAACAAACTCTATTCTATGCCCCGGTTCTCCCGTGATATTTATGCCATTTTCATCGGACATAGTAACGTTTAAAATGGGATTTTCTGGAATAAAATCTCCTGAAACGAAATTTATTTCTTCAAATCCAATTTTTATGTCAGGACCTTTAAAATCATTCTGGACGTCCGCTGTGCCACCAACAATAATATTTTCCAAAAATCCTGCACCATCAACAGATTCATTGAAAAAATACACGCTGATTCTTCCATTTGTTCCTCCGTAAGTAATGTCCTTTGGAACAATGAATTTTAAATTAAATTCTCCATTATTACCTTTTAAAATGGCACTCATTCCCCTAAAAATAGGAACACCCGGAAGAACATAAGGAACGCTTTCACCATTTTCCATAATATACGCTTTTTTTTGTTTGGAATCATAACTCATCATCGATATTTTACCTTCATAATCATCCCACTTTTCACCGTTCTTTAATACCTTTCCATTAACATTTATTGAAGCAAGTGCTTTCATAGAGTCGGGCTTAATCACTAATGAAGTAGTATTATATTTTGGTAAATTCAACCTTAAAGTTGGGTCACAAAAAAGATGAAATTTTTCATTATTTATATAATTTCCTGCAACAACTCCTTTTGCCGTTACCACAACATCTCCAAGCCGATTATTGTGGAAATTTTCAAAAAGATTTTGATAAAATGCCTGTGCAAGATTGAAATTCTGTGAAGCAAAAGCTTCTCTTGCAGACGTCAAAATTCCAATAGCACCGCTATTTTCTTTAAAGAGTAATTCTTCCGCAAACGTCCTTATCTCAGGAAAATCATACCTTCCAAACGCACAGGTAGCAGGATAAAAGAAAAATAATCTTTTACCATTTTCTATCAGTGGCAAGTCATCCACCATGCTTAAAACCTTTTCTTGTGCAAGCACTTTATAACTTCCATGCCCAATATAACTAATTATCGAACTTCCCTGATTTATTTGTTCAACAAACTCCTTTTCCGCCCTCGGTTTTATTATTTCAGAAGAAGTAATGCTCTTTTCACCAGGATAATCCATAAGATAAATCTTTCTTTCATTTAAAATGCCTGGAATATATTTGGCATTCGCTATTTCTTCAGATTGGTCGGTATGAATTCTTTGAGTATTATCTCCGGGTGTAAGTTCATCATCTGCAACAAATGTTATCGTATTTCTCCAAAATCCAAACTCGGGTTCTTTTTCGTAATTTATCAATTTGTTTACCATAGATAATGCTTCCGATTTCGATGA
>CAZBIT010000227.1:0-4755 GCA_964491835.1 uncultured bacterium | reverse complement strand
TCTTTACGAAATGATACTCAAACAGCAGGTCGCTTCGCTTAATTGGGGATTTATGTTATGCACTTTTATCATAGCCGGCATAACAGGAGCTTATTGCATTTATGGAGGACTTCTATCTGTGGCTTGGACTACCGTTTTACAAACTGCAATTTTACTTGTTGGTGGTCTTCTATTGGTTTTAGTCGGTTCCTATGATTTGGGGGGAATGACAAAAGTGATAGAAACAAACCTCCAAGCAGATTCATCGCGATTCAGCCTCATACTCCCAGTAAGTCATCCTGTTTCTCCCTGGACTGGTGTTGCAACCTTCTGGTTCACTCTCTCAATGTGGTATGTGGGGACAAATCAATTTTACATTCAACGTTGTCTTGGTGCAAAAAGTGAGTGGGATGCAAAAATGGGGGTCGTTGGCTGTGCTTTTCTAAAAGTTTTTCTGCCTTTCATTATTGTTTTCCCGGGACTCATTGCTTTTGCTAAATTTGGTCCAGGACTTCCTCAAGATGCGGTTTATGTAAAAATGATAAATGAATTTCTACCTCCATTAGGAAGAGGAATAATGTTAGCGGTATTGGTTGCTGCCATTATGAGCACAGTTTCAAGCATTTTAAATTCTGCATCAACTATTTGGTCTATTGACATACACAAACGCTTATTAAATAAAGATGCTTCAGAAACCGATATAGTAAAAATTGGGCGAATATCCACTTTTATTTTTATGTTAATTGGAACACTATTCGCGCCGATTCTTTTATACTGGCGGGGAGGCATATTTATTTACATTCAGGATATGGCGGCGTTTTTTGCACCGCCAATTTCAGTCATATTTCTATCCGCATTCTTATGGCGTAAGGCACACAGCAGGGCTGCGACCTTTACCTTGATTTCAGGCATCATAATCGGCGTAATACTTAAAATAATCGGTGAAACCTGGGGAGTTTCTGGAATAGAACAATTAAAACCACTCCTAAATCGTGCGGCTGTCAGCTGGGTATTATGCCTGATTGCTCTTATAGGAGCAACATTTCTTATACCAAAAAATATTAAAAATCCGTATGACCCTGATGTAATCTGGAATAAAAAGTGGGCTAAACTTCCAGAATCCGAACGTTCATTAAACAGTGGATGGAGAAATTTAACGTTTTGGTGGATTTTAATGGTCATAACATCAACGAGCCTTTTTGTTATATTTAGGTAAAAAATCAATGATTTATTTTATCAATTCATTTTAAAAAAATAATTTAAAATTAATAGGTGATTTATGTTATCCGCTGAAGATTTAATACTTAAAACCATTTCTACCATAGTTTTGCTTGTAATAGCAATAACGCCAATTCAGGGAAAAGCTAATATTAAAGCAAAAGACATAGACAAATTTTCCAGAAGATTGGCACCAGAGGTTTGGAAAACCAAAACTTGTGATGGTTATAAAACTGGAAATCCTGAAACAGAAGTAAAAGGAATCGTTGTGACCTGGATGGCTACAATGAATGTGATTGAAAGAGCAATTAAGGAAAATTGCAATTTTATCATCACCCACGAACCGACATTCTTCAATCATTGGGACCAAACGGAAGATTTTAAAGATGACCCAGCATATTTAAAGAAGAAAAAATTGATAGATGAAAACAACATAGTAATATATCGGCTTCACGATTCCTGGGATTTATATCCCAAATACGGAATTCACGATTCCTGGGCAGAACAATTGGGATTATCAAAGAGAGTAGCAAAAAGTGGGAAATCAACCGTATTTGAAATAACACCTATATCCTTTGAAGAGTTTATCAAAATAGTAAAACAAAAAATGAATCATCCTTCATTAAAAGCTTTAGGTGATCCAAATAAAAAAATCACAAAAATTGGGCTCGGAGTTGGAGCATGGGGCGGAATAAATAATCTAAAAGATTTTATGAAATTAGGAATCGATTTATTCATAACTGGCGAAACATCCGAATGGCAGACAGTTAGATATGCTCAGGATTCCGGAATATGTATGATAGTCGTTGGCCATACAAGAAGTGAAACCGCAGGTATGCAGAACTGTGCAAACTTTTTCAAAAAAAGTTACCCAAAACTAAAAGTCATCTTCATCGATGCCGGCGACCCATACATATATTTTTAATAAGATTATTTGAAAATTTTTTATCCTTTCCAACCCTTTTATTTTAATCAACCTTTATTAAAGGGGGATCAGGGGTATTTAAGCCCCATTTAACCTATAACATAGAGATACATTGAATACGTCTCTATTGTGGGGGAAACTCGCAAATACCCTTGTAGTAGGGACAATCCTCGGGTTGTCCATCTGATTATCCATAGCACTTGTTAAGGATAAAGAAAAAAAGATTGTTTATATCAAATAGTTTCCCTTCCAATAGTGATTACGACTAATATTAATAGTGATAGTTAATTGAGTTACAGACCACTAGGTTGTAGGTTCGAGTCCTACCAGAGGAATGCCTGCAAAGAGGTAAAAGATTACAATGTTTTTATTCAAAAAAAATCCCTGGTCATTGAATGACCAGGGATTTTTAATATCGGCTTGAGTTAAGCCTTACTAACATCGGTGGCTTTTGGGCCTTTTGGGCTTGTGGAAATTGTAAATTGGACCCGATCTCCTTCGTTCATGTTTAGATATTTTTTGTCCTGAATGTCATTGTAATGGACAAAAATATCCTCACCATTATCCCGCTTAATAAAACCGTAGCCTTTCGACCTGTTAAACCACTTGACTACACCTTGCTCCATTGAAAATACCTTTCTGTAATTTTTTTAACCTTCTGTACAACATAATGCAGTTTTATATTCCCGACCTGTAATAAAATCAAAAACTATTTTAAAAGAAAATGCAGACCGCATCGTTTTGAGTTGTATAAAAACTTATGACTGTGTTATTATATAAAAACTGTTCCTATTGTACAATTTATTTTGATTAATATAATAATAAATATTTGAAAATCCAAATATTTTTATTCATTTATTTATTTTGGAATGTAATTTTAAATTATTTGTGGCGTTTCAATGCTAATGATTTCCATATCATATTGTAATAAAAAAATAAAATTATTTTTAATTATTTGTTGAAATTGTATAAAAATAATTATATATTTTTGTATAGACATTTATGAAAAATCAAAAAAGTAAAAAGGGATATATATTATGAAAAAACTTTATAGAAAAAAAGAGACGAGAAAGATTGCAGGTGTTTGTGCAGGTTTAGGGGAATACTTTGACATTGACGCCGTTTTTGTACGTATTATATTTATTGTTGCGATTTTTATTTCTGGGATTGGCTTATTAGCATATCTTGTGGCGTGGATCGTTATGCCTGAACAATCAACTGAACAGTCATTTAAAAATGAGGAATTAAAGGGAGAAAAAGAAATGATTGTAAAAGAGGTCTCAATTAAAAGCAGATTAGGTGCTCTTTTGTTTTGCTTTTTTCTTGGATGGTTGGGAGTGCATAGATTCTATGTTGGTAAAGCAGGGACTGGATTTTTGATGATAATTACTCTCGGAGGTTTGGGTATCTGGTGGGCTATCGACTTCATAATGATACTGATTGGTTCTTTCACTGATAAGGGAGGAAAATTTGTTTATGATTGGATGCCAGGTCCCGTGCATTCTAATTAAATTCTTATAAAGTATCCAGGTTTTAAATTCTTTGTTTAGGTTATTTATTAACCTCTGACCTGTATCATTTTTTATTCAAACAATAAATATTACTGCAAAATTTTATCTACCAATTGGTCTGATTGATTATTTATTATAAAACTTTCTTTCAGATCTCAACGCTACGTTGACTAAACTTATCAGAACTGGAACTTCAATTAATGGTCCAATTACCGTTGCAAATGCCTGACTGGAATTAATTCCAAATATTGCAATAGCAACTGCGATTGCCAATTCAAAGTCATTACTTGCAGCGGTAAAAGAAACGGCAGTTGTCTGTCCATAATTGCCACCAATCTTTTTAATTATAAAAAATGTTATAAACCACATAAAAAAGAAATAAATTGCTAAAGGTATTGCCACTTTAACGACGTCTAATGGCAATTGTATAATATATTCACCTTTCAATGAAAACATTACAACGATAGTGAATAATAAGGCAATAAATGTTACAGGACTTATTTTGGGGATAAAAACGTTTTCATACCATTCTTTGTTTTTTAATTTTATTAACGAGAATCTTGTAGTAATTCCTCCAATAAATGGTATGCCAAGATAAATAAATACGGTCTTTCCTGCTTCTAACATAGAAACACTTATGTCCAGTCCTTCAACAAGTCCGAACCAGTTAAGTAAAAGAGTAATAAAAATATAAATATAAACAGCATAAAACAGAACTTGAAAAATAGCGTTAAAAGCCACCAAACCAACTGCAAGTTCTCTATCTCCTCGGGCAAGTTCATTCCATACAATCACCATAGCGATACATCTTGCCAGTCCAACTAAAATTACTCCTATCATATATTCAGGATAATTGTGAAGAAATATTATCGCCAGGATAAACATAACAATAGGACCAATTATCCAGTTTTGAAGAAGTGAAATGCCAAGAAGTTTTTTATTTTCGAATACCTTTCCCATTTCCTCATACTTTACTTTTGCAAGTGGCGGATACATCATTAATATCAGACCAATTGCAATTGGAATAGATGTTGTTCCCACCTGAAGATTGGTTATAAATTTAGTTATTGAAGGGAAATAGTAACCCAATCCTATTCCAAAACCTATTCCTACGAATATCCA
>CAZBIT010000226.1:0-4761 GCA_964491835.1 uncultured bacterium | reverse complement strand
TGCCTGGGGCCTATCAAAACCATAAATACTGCGAGAAGTTTGACCTGTGCCTCCTGGTTCCATAACAGATTGAAGCATATTTGTCATAATATATGCGGTTTCTTCGCATAAAACTTCCTTTTTTTCTGGAACCGCTTCATAAATGACTTTTCCAAATCTATCAGTTATTTTTAATATTGCAATTGGTTTAACCAATACCCCATTGTTAGGAAACACTCCAAATGCAGAAGTAAGTTCAAGTAAACTTACTTCAGATGTTCCCATTGAAATTGATTCCACCGCTCTTAATTCGGAATTTATTCCCATATTATGTGCATATTCTACCACAATGTTTGGTGATCGGACTAATTCAAGTACAATTCTATTAGAAATGTTATTTAAAGACCTTTTCAATCCCTCTCTTAAAGTAGTAAGTCCACCTCTTTTTTTATCGTAATTTTGCGGTCTCCATATCGTTCCATCATACATCTGCAAAACGACTTCTTGGTCCAAAAGTTCAGTATTTGGAGAATATCCATTATCGATAGCGGCGGTCCACACGAATGGTTTAAACGCAGAACCCGGCTGTCTCTTTGCCTGAGTTGCTCTATTGAACTGAGAAACATTATAATCTCTTCCACCCACCATTGATAATATATATCCATTTTGGGGGTCGATTGCCACAAATGCCCCTTGAACAGTCGTATCAATATTTTCATTCGCATATTTCCTCCTTACACCTGGACCCAGTATCTTTTGCATCTCATTAAGCTGTTCAATAAGATATTTTTCCGCTATTTCCTGAAACTGCATATTTAATGTCGTATAAATTGATAGCCCATCTTCGTAAGGATTTACACCGAGTTCATTTGATTTTTCATCCAGTAATTGTCTAACGTATTCTGAAAAGTAAGGTACCTTATCTTTTGAACTCCTTGAACCCGGTTTTAAAACTATTGGTTTTTGAATTATTTCCTGGTATTCAGTCTCTGTTATTAAATCCATTTTCTTCATATTGTTAAGTATGATATTTCTCCTTTTTAAAGCAAAATCCATATTTCTAAATGGAGAATATGCCGTAGGGGCAGGTAAAACAGCAACAAGAAGTGCACATTCTTCAAGATTTAAATCCTCCACGTTTTTACTAAAGTATGTATATGCAGTAGATGCAATCCCGAACGACATCCAGCCAAAGTCGGTCTGATTGAAATACATTTCTATTATTTCATTTTTCGTGTACGTTTTTTCAATCCTTAAAGCAGTTAAAATTTCTTTAATTTTTCTTATAATAAGTTTTTCCCTTGTTAAGTATGTCATATTCCTTGCGAGCTGCATAGTAATAGTGCTAAAACCCCGCTTCCACTTCATTGCTCTAATGTTTGTATAAAGGGCACCAAGAAAATTATATGAATTTACTCCCCAATGGTTGTAAAAATTATGGTCTTCCGTAGCGATAAGAGCATTGACTAAATTTTTTGGCAAATTATCAAAAGTGACAAGTTTTCTATTTTCTTCTCCGGAAATCTCGCGTATCACTTGATTATCAATCGAATAAACCTTACTGACTAATTTTGGCTCATATCTTTCAAGTTGTTCCAGAGAAGGAAGGTCTTTAGTTACATAGTATATAAATATAGATATCCAGATTAAAATTGACGAAAATGTAATAATTCCAATAGTTACTTTCTTATTTTTTGCTTTTTTTGAGTAATCTACATTACCGTTTTCTATGTAATCACGTTTTTTTCTTTTTTGCATTCTTATATTTTTATAGAATCTTTAACTATTTATGTATATTTAATAAATAATATACTAAAAATGTTCCATAAATGAAAGCAATAATACTTAATTCTTTTAACCTAAGATAAAATAAAAAAGTGAAAATTTTAATTTTTCCTAAACAAATTACTTCTTAGAAAATCCATTAAAATAATTTAAAAATTTAAAATATTTTTATTATATTATTATTATATTATTATTGTGGAACTTTTAGATAGCAAACGTATTTTAATATTAGTAAACTTAAGTTTAAACTAAAAAGGAGGGAGTAATGTTTTACTGGGATTCCACAATGTTGTTGTTAATACCAGCATTGATTCTTACAATTTATGCACAACAAAAAGTGAAAAGCACTTACGCAAAATACAACAAAATAAGGTCAAGAAGAGGTTTAACCGGTTCAGAAGTAGCGCAACATATCTTGCAGGTGAATGGTCTCGGTAATATTCCAATAGAAGAAACTCAAGGCAGATTGAGCGACCATTATGACCCGATAAAAAAGGTTCTTCGTCTCTCAAGTGAAAATTATAAAGGTGATTCAATATCCGCTCTTGGCGTTTCTGCACATGAAGTGGGTCATGCTATTCAACATAGCACAAGTTACCTTCCTTTGAATATACGAAATTCCATACTTCCCGTAGCAAACTTTGGCAGTACTCTGGCATGGCCCTTACTTTTAGGAGGTATTATTTTTAGTATTCCTTACCTCTTAGACATCGGCATAATTTTATTTACAGGAGCAGTTCTATTTCAGATTGTTACTCTCCCGGTTGAATTCAATGCTTCTTCGCGTGCAATTGAGACATTGGAAAGTGGCAGTTTTCTGGATGCAGATGAAGTTTTAAAAGCAAGAAAAGTTCTTAATGCAGCCGCATTTACTTATGTTGCAGCTGCCGCAGTGGCAGTCATCCAATTAATAAGATTACTCTTAATAAGAAGCAGTAGGGATTAAAATCATTATATCTTAAAAGATAAATGCTCGAAATTCCTCATTTATAAGTTATAGGGAGAAAAAAGAATGTCGGATGAATACCAAAAACATAATGCAGAACTTTTTTTCACGCTTATTCTGAATTTTCAATCATCCGCAATGATTGGTATGGGAAAAGTTATGAATCCTTTCACTCAAAAGGTCACAAGAAATTTGGCAGAAGCACAATTTTCAATTGACATTTTGGATATGCTTTTAGAAAAAACAAAAGGCAACCTTACAAAAGAGGAAGAGACATATCTCCAAAGAACATTAACAGAATTAAGGTTAAATTACATCGATGAATTGAAAAAGGACGAGAAAACCCAGAAAGAAAAAATAGAAGAAAAATCCGAGAAAAAAGAAACAGTTATCACAGAGGAAAAAAAGACAGAACAATCACAGACGAAGAATAACGATGGAGAAAAAGAAAAAACTGAATAATAAATTGAAATAGAATATTTTATAATTTGATTTATTAATAAATTTTATCGAATGAGTTTTAAATCTTTATCTTACTTTATTAATTTTATATAAATATAATGAAAAAATATTCATTTATTTTAGGATTTGCATTTTTTATAGGTTTGGTTTGTTTTTCACTACTTATTGATTTCAACAAGGTAAAAAACGACACTCCAAATAAAGATAACTATGTTAAAAGCGTTGCATACACTGAAAACAAAGAAAAACCAATAAAAACTATCGTTGATTTAAAGGGATTAAATAACGCTTTCGTGTCAATAGCAAAAAACGTTATTCCTGCTGTTGTGAGTATAACAACGGAAATGAAAATAAAAATTTATTCTGGCGACAATTCATTCGATTTTTTCTTCAATCCTTTTGGTAAAAAAGACAACAAAGAATTTGAACAGCGCTATCTGGGGCTTGGTTCTGGAATAATCATAAGCAGTGATGGATTTATTATTACAAATAAACACGTCATAGACAAGACGGATAAAAGAGGGATTCAACTTGCCGATAAAAGAACTTACGAATCAGAAGTCATTGGCCTCGACACAGACACCGACGTTGCTCTTTTAAAAATAAACGCAAAAGATTTGCCGACAGTCGTATTGGGAAATTCTGATGACGTTGAAGTCGGAGAATGGGTGCTTGCAATTGGAAGCCCACTCTCTCCCGATTTAAGTTCAACTGTTACCGCTGGAATTGTCAGTGGGATAGGAAGAAAAATTAATATAGATAGAACAAATAGATATTCAATTGAAAATTTTATTCAAACCGATGCTGTCGTAAATCCCGGCAACAGTGGTGGACCACTTTTAAATATCGATGGAGAAGTTATTGGAATTAACACTGCCATCATATCAAGAAGTGGATATAATCAAGGATATGCTTTTGCAATACCGATTAACATTGTTAAAAAAGTTTTATCCGATTTAAAAATTTATGGAAAAGTTGCAAGGGGATACATAGGAATATCAATAGGCGACATTAGCGATACCGACGATATGGAAGCATTTGGACTTGATAAACCTGGAGGCGTTATTGTTCAAGGATTTACTTTGGGAGAAAATGCAAAAAAGGCAGGACTTCAAATAGGAGATGTAATTACCGAAGTAGATGAAAAAAAAGTATTAAGAAGAAATGAACTGCAAAGTATGGTAGCAAGCAAAAATCCAGGTGATAAAGTAAAACTGACAGTTATGCGTGATGGAGAGAGAAAATACATTACTGTTACATTACTTGGAAGAGAAGAAGAAAAAGCAGAACCATTAGCAAATAACATACAAAATAATGAAAATAAACCACCAAACATTGGAATATTAATTGAAGAAGTTTCATCAATAGATTATCTTTCTGGAAAAATAAAAAGAAAAGGGGTAATCGTTATTGAT
This sequence comes from uncultured bacterium, assembly GCA_964491835.1. Taxonomy (GTDB): domain Bacteria; phylum SM23-31; class SM23-31; order JAUVVT01; family JAUVVT01; genus CAZBIT01. Next base: position 174 of record CAZBIT010000226.1, on the reverse strand, counting down.
ATAGAAGATGACAGTCAACTATTTCGAAAAGGATTATCAAAGGGAGATTTGATCTGGAAAATAGGCAACATAGAAATTACATCTATAAGCGATTTTAATAATGTGTTGAAAAAATATAAGGGGCAGGCAGTCCGTTTCTTTGTAATAAGAACTGTTACAGACGAAACGTTTATT
>CAZBIT010000225.1:0-4778 GCA_964491835.1 uncultured bacterium | reverse complement strand
TCCCCGCCTTTTTCAAAATATTATCGTAATTGTCAAAAAATATTTTCTTTTTTTGCCTCTCGTTTAAATTTGCTGACAGAATCTTGCCAACGCTTTGATAGTAACTACAATCAGCACCAAACAACAATCTATCCTCACCAACGCATTTTAAAGCAAAGTCAACCATACCTTCTGCATTATCGCTTCCACTCGTATCAATCCAAATATTTGGGCTGTCCCTGAGTGTCTTACAGGCATATTCCCAGTCCTGCCCACCCCCGATATGAGCATATTGAAACATCGCCTCAGGATAACGTCTTGCAATATCAACAAAATCATCCGGTATGGAAGAATCCAGTGGCATTCCTGCATCATATTTCATACGATAACCTCCAACTCCAAGCCGTACTTCAGAATGCATCAGAATAATCATTTTATAATCAATACATTTCTCGATTACAGGATAAAATAAAGGGTCATTAATTTTAACCTGATGATATACCTTTAGTCCAATCATACCCATATCCACACATCTGTCAATTTCATAAAGGGATTCCTTCTTATACTTGACATTTACAGTGCATTGACCAATAAACCTGTCGGGATATTGCTTTACAGATTTAATGACCATATCATTTGATTCTTTGAACTGTTCGGGAGTTGCTTCATCTCTTGTAATTGGTCTCGATATAACTAACTTATCGATTCCCAATCTATCTGCGAAATCAATCTGAACCTCAGGACCTCCAAAATAAAGATAGACGTGGCAGTGTGAATCAATCTTACGATACTTCATCACTTCCTCCATAATGTCGTAATTAACAGGTTCATCCTCATTAACAGATGGATTACCATAAATCTTACTATTCAATATAATCCCTGCGGTTGCAATTCCAGTACTCGTAAGAAACTCTCTTCGTCCAATCTTTTGGCAAACTTTATACTTTTCTTCCATATTAATCTCCAAATTAAAATTATTCTTCACAAAAAAATTAAACTGCTTATATAAAAAGTTTTGGTTTTAACATCAAAAATTGCTCTTCACTCCAAAGTGAATTTTACCATTAGCAGGACTATCCCCCTCTCCAATTCCGTAATCAAAACCCAAAAGTCCAATTTTTGAATCAACTCTGAAACCCCATCCATATCCTGACTTGTAAAAACCATTCTTTTGCTTATTCACATACCCACAATCATAAAAAAGGAAAATGCGTGATTTTTCGCCCAATAAATATCTGTATTCAAGATTAACAAGACCTATTGTTGAACCAAGGAACTGTCTTTCTCTATATCCCCTTAAACTATTTGCTCCCCCAAGCATAAATAATTGACTGTATGGTATATTACCTTCTGAAGAAGAAATATTGGCTCCATAAATCAACGTATAAATCGAACTCCTTTTCGCTGTTGGAATAGAAACCTGAAAGTCAAAAATCATTTTTCTGTCAATATATCGACCGGGACTTCCTGAATTGTATCTATTTTCAAGGTTTTTTCTCTTTCCAATAGAATAAAATGTCGAATAGTAAATTCCCCTTCTTGGATTTAGTTTACTATCCCTTGAATCGTAAGTTAATCCAAATCTTCCATAAAGGACTTCAGCATTTGAGATATTATATTCCGACATACCAAATTTATCGGGTGTGGTAGTTTCATAACCGCAGGAAAAGAATCCTGAAATTTGATTATTTAAAGGCAGAATAAACTCAGTCATAAAGTCCCTTTTTAAGAACGTTGAATCGTGAACTGATTGACTGAAAGAGGTTGATAATGCGACGGGTAGATTCAGAAAATACGGTTCACTGTATTTGAGATTTAAATCCTGTGAAAACCCACCTCGATTTTCCCATTTTACGGAAATTGAACGACCCGTTCCAAAAAGATTTCCAAAAATAACGTCAACAAATCCATTTATCTGACCCTTTGATGAATTGCCATACTTCTGGGAAGGAACGTATCCCAAAATTCCATCAAAAGAATTTGATGACTTTTCGACAATCTTCAATAATATACCATTCTTTGAAGAGTTAAAAGTAACTAATTGCGGTTTACTATCGAGAGTTACAAAATCCGTATTCTCGAGATTTTTAGAAATATTATTTAATAATTTTTGATTAAAAAGTTCTCCTTTTCTCAGACCACTTTTTCTTATTATTAGATTTCTCTTTGTATAATTATTTCCAATGACAGCAATAGAATCAATTTTTACAAGCGTATCAGGATATATATTTAATTTTAATAAGACATCATTTTTTTTACCAACATCATTAACGCATTCTTTATCAAGTTCAACTTTGCAAAATGGATACCCATTTTCCTCAAACCATTTTATAATTCTCTCCATCCCATTTTCTATTTCATTTTCTATAAAATAATTACCTTCATAAATTTTGAAAATATCAGATAATTTTTTATCAGATATTAATTTATTGCCATCAAAAACGATTCCTTTTATTTTAATCCTTTCCCCTTCATAAATATAAATTTTCAAATCCAAGGTCGATTTCGTATTTTTAATGAATGATACAGAATCTATCCGAACACTATAATAGCCCAAATTCTTATACTCTTTTAATATTTCACTGAGAGAATTATATAAATCATCATTAAAATTTTCTTTTACATTTGGATTTAATTTTTTAACCAAATAATCGTTAGAAAAAATTTTATTACCGATAAAATCGATACTGCTGATTTTTTCATTATAGAATTCAGAGCCCTTGCTTTGAGAATAAACAAGATTAATTAATAAAAAAATTAATATGTAAAATTTCTTTGTCATAACTTAAAGAACTTTAAAGTTAATTTACTGAAAAATAGATTAGAAAAATGCCTTCATTTCCACCTTTCCAATATGGAATATACCCCTTCTTTCTTTAATCCCAGAATATTCAAAGTTTGATGTAATATAATTTGCAATGCGATACTCAAAATTCATTTTTATTTTGAAATTATCACCCGGTTTTCTGCCATCAGCCATTTCGTAAAAAAGTGTATTCACTTTTGGATTTGTCTGCACTTTAGACCACTCAAATTCTCCATTCATTCTACCTTTTTGAGTAAAAGAATATCTAAATGAAGGCACAAAAGACAAATAATAAAGTTCTATCTTATTGTATATTGAATTATTTTTCTCTTTTCCAAACTTAATCCCTGTTTTATATTCTACTTCCAATTTTGGCTTATAAAAAAACTCTATTTTTGCGTCATTAGATTTAATATCTCTTTCCCAGCCCGGATTATCTGAAAAAATCCTCAATAATGACTTATTGTTAAGGTCAACTAAAACTCCCATATTCCTGATAAAATTCGATTTTATTTGAATGGATTTTTCAAAGAAATCCCTTTTTTCATTTCTCTCAATAAACTGATTATTTATTGAAGAAGAATAATTTAATCTCATTCTTACGTAGAAATTTTTCATATTTTCAAATAGCACAAAATCCTGAAGCAAAGAGATATTCCCTAATATAGTGGCACTGTCACTTTGAACGCTAAATGTAGGAACAGTTAATAGTCCATTTTGATTTTCTCTTTTTGATTTTTCCTCAATTCTAAAAATCGATTTGGTTTTTAAGTTCTGTATAATTTTAAATAATTTATTATCGTATGACTGCTTTAAAAATTTTGAGAAATTTACGTCAATTGTTGAACCAAACTTAATTCCCGATACAGAATTAAATTCATTTGTTGTAAAAGTTCTGGTTATATAATTCCCATTTATATCAGGGTAATATTCTCCGGTTTGTTCATTTAAAAAATAATCACCTTTACCTTCTTCTACTTGAAAATAGACTCTTTTTTTCTTTGGCGTTCTTTCATCGGATAGTTGATAATTGTTCTGTAGAATTATTCCCTGATTTTTTGTTGAAAACTTTAACCTCATATCACCAAGATTTGTAGTTATATCTTCTCTATTATCTTCAAATCTTTTTCTTCTATTAGTAAACTCCGCTGACGCCGTTAAATTACTTCCCTTTTGGAGCATAAACCCAAAATTATTGGTAAAAGAATTTGACGACGGAGAAAATTTTTGATTGTCATAAAGATTGTCTTTTCTCATTCGAAACGAACCAAAACCAGTAAACAAATTCCCTTTTTTATATTCCAATCTGCCCCCGATATTAGTGAAGCCAAACCCCGGGCTAATTAAATAATTACTTTTTTCTTTTTTTATTTCTCTCTCAAAATCAAATGATGGTTTAAATGAACCAAATGAATATATAAGATTACCTCTTTCTCTAATCCATTCCCCCGAATAATTGTTGCTCAAACGATTGCTCTTTATAAATTCCCTTATATACGAAAGATGTGGCAAGGATTTGTGAGAAATTTTCACCTCCATCGAATTTCTTCCGGACTTTGAAGATTCTCCCATTACAAACTTTCCTAATGATGTTAAAAATGAAATATACGGTTTCGGTGATATTTGCGTTTTTAGTTCAAGTTCATTATCTCCGTTTATCTCATCCTCTTTCAAATCCCATTTCCTATTGAATTCAACTTCTCTTGTTCTGTCTATGCTATAAAAATTTTTGTCTCTTTTTTTAAAGTTTAAAGAAAAATTAGTATTACCAAGATTTAATCCATTAATCAGGAGATTCTTGGGTGCAACAGACAAACCAAACATCATAGCATTGCCGTTATTTCTTTCAAAAGGCGGATTTGAAGTATTATTACCATTGGAACTCAAAGCAATCTCTGAATTAAAACTGACAATTTCATTTGGTTTAAAATTAATTTGAACACCTCCTACATTATTACCTTTTTCTTCCCCAACAAATATAATTGGCAAATAA
>CAZBIT010000224.1:0-4812 GCA_964491835.1 uncultured bacterium | reverse complement strand
ATCATCAACAATAATAATTTCAAATTTATCTTTAGGATAATCAATATATTTCAGACAAGCAAGACATTCAGATATGTTGTCTTCTTCGTTTCTTGCAGGAATTATAATCGAAACTGAATAATATTTCTTATTCTCCCCCTTTTTTAATTTACCTATGCCAATTATAAGTAAAAATATAAAAATAAAATATAAAATCGAATAAATTAATAAACCATATAAAACAAAAACAATGGACATAATAATTGTTTTGTTTATTTTATTATAATGTGATTATGTTTGTTAAATATATTTTTGAATTATTTGTAAATATATTAATTTATAACAAAAATTACAATAATTTAATTAGTATTGATACTTGACTTTTAATTTTTTTATTATTATAATAAAAATATAAAAATAAATTATAATTGATTTCATTTAATATAGACTATGCTACTTATATGAATGTTAATAATCGCTCGGAACTGTATATTGTGAGCACGCCGATTGGGAATCTGAAGGATATAACTTATCGAGCGATTGAAGTTCTTTCATCGGTTGATTTAATTGCATCCGAAGATACAAGAAGAACCAAAATACTTCTAAATCATTATGGTATAAAAAGCAAACTTGTTAGTTATAATGATTTTAATAAAGAAAAAGTTACGCCTGAGATATTAAAAAAATTAGAAGGAAATTGTTCTGTAGCACTTGTTTCTGACTCCGGAACACCTGGTATTTCCGACCCTTTATACTATCTTGTAAAAAAAGCAATTGAAAAAGATGTAAAGATAATCCCAATTCCGGGTCCCACTGCTTTAATTGCAGGAATTGTCGTTTCCGGACAGCCAAATGATAGATTTGTTTTCGAAGGTTTTATCCCTACTAAAAAAGGGAGAAATAAAAGACTTCTCCAATTAAAAGAAGAAAAAAGAACCATAATCCTTTTTGAATCACCTCATCGTTTATTAAAAACTCTTGAAGACCTATTAACTTTTCTTGGTAACAGGAAAATTTCCATTGCAAGAGAATTAACGAAAATATATGAAGAAATAATTAGAACTGATATAGAATCTGCAATTAAATTATTTTCCCAAAAGAAACCAAAGGGGGAATTCGTTTTAATTATAAATGGTAAAGAATAAATCATTAAATATGAAAATTTTCTAAAAGGATATTTTTTATGCCAAAAATCTTTAGTACTTTTTTCAGTACCCAGAAAATTAATTTGTTGCCAAAAAATATCCAAAATATTTATTACAAACTTATAAATCCTATCGTCAATTTTTTGATAAAAAATAGTATTCATCCAAATTCATTAACTACGTTTGGATTGATATTTAGCATTATATCAGCAGTCCTTCTGGCAAAAGGTTATTTTTCTTGGGCTGGTTTATCAATCATAATTGCTGGAACCTGTGACGTAATGGATGGAATGGTTGCGAGGGCTACCGGCCGTGGCTCAAAATTTGGTGCACTTTTTGACTCATCCATTGACAGATATTCAGAAGTTTTTATGTTTTTTGGTGCCTGTTTCTTTTTTGTAAAAAATGATATGTATATTACGTCTATTGCGGTATTTATTTGTATCAGCGGGTCACTTATGGTTAGTTATATTAGAGCAAAGTCAGAAAGTTTAGGATTGCAATGCAAGGTTGGTATAATGCAAAGAGCAGAAAGAATCGTTTATTTAGCATTAGGCGCTCTTTTAGGAAATATTACTTTTGTTGAACCATCATATCCCGTTTCACTTATAATTGTGATTTGGTTCATTGCCATTTTTTCAAATTTTACCGCTATTCAGAGATTATATCACGTATGGAAGGAAACGTTCAATATTTAGTCATTTTTCAAAAATAATATTTCTGCAAATTTGTTATCGTTTATCAAAAAATTGTAAGATTAATTTCATAAAAAAATAAAATGATAAGAATTAAAAGGACATATTTCATATTAAGCATATTATTAATTGCATTTTTTGTATTAAATGTATTTCTCTATAAGTTTGAACCAGCGGTTTCTTCTCCAATTGATGAGAAACTTGATTTAAGATTATTAATCAGAATATATAGTAATATAAAGGATAAATACGTTGAAGATATAGATGAAAATTTATTGATAAAATCTGGAATAGATGGTTTGGTAGGGGTTCTTGACCCATATACCGCATTTTACGACCAGAAAAAAGCAAATCAATTAAAATCAATCACCACAGGCGAATATGGTGGGATAGGTTTCTATGTTTCAATGATTGATGGAAAATTTACGGTAGTTTCACCTATGGAAGATTCTCCTGCAAAAAAAGTAGGAATTCGACCCGGAGATGTGATTATTAAAGTAGATGGAATAGATGTTACTAATATGGAAATGGATGGAATAACGGAGATGATTAAAGGAGAACAAAATACGAAAGTAAATTTGACTATCGAAAGAAAAGGATTTTCTAATCCAATTGAATTTACTGTGATAAGGAAAAGTATTCAAGTTAAGGATATTCCATACTACAAGATGTTTGATAATAACATTGGGTATGTAAAGTTAAATCATTTTTCCCAAAATGCGTCGGCTGAACTCGGTAAAACTATCAATGAACTTCAAAAATCAGGACTTAAAAGTTTAATTATTGATGTTAGGGGTAATCCCGGTGGCCTTCTCACTTCTTCGATTGATGTAGTGGAGTTGTTTCTAAAAAGAGGTGAGTTAATTGTTTCGACGAAGGGAAGAAACGGTAAATTCATTTCGGAGCATAAAGCAAGAAGGGATAAAATTTTTTATGAAAAACCGCTCATTATTTTAGTGGATGAACTCAGTGCAAGTGCTTCAGAAATTTTAGCAGGTGCCATACAAGACCTTGATAGAGGAATTGTTATTGGGAGAAAAACATTTGGGAAAGGGCTTGTGCAAACTATATTTTATCCAACACCTCAAACGGCTCTGAAATTAACTACTGCAAGATATTACACCCCGAGTGGAAGATGCATTGATGGAACAAAAACAAAAAGTGCTTCAGATAGTATTAACAGTAAGGAAAATATTTATTACACAAATTCTGGGAGAAAAGTTTATGGAGGAGGGGGAATTAGCCCCGATATTGATATTCAAAATAATATCGAGTATGTTTCTGAATGGATAAATCAATCGTTATTTTTGAAATATGCAATAGAATATGCTAATAAAAATCCAAATATTGAATATTTGGATATAAATAATGAAATTTTGCGTAATTTTAAAGAATTTGTTAGTCAAAACTGGATGATATCTGAAGATAGTAATTTTAAAAAGATTGAAGAACTTGAGAAGATTGGAACAAAAAGAAATTATGGTAATGAATATGAAAATAACGTTCAAAAGTTGAAAAAAATTATTCGTGAAAAAGAAATAAATAAAATTGATTTTTCAAATCCATCAATTAAATATAATCTACAAAAAGAAATGAACTGGGTGATTGGTGGTGATTTCAATAGAATTAAATCGACAATCAATGATGATATTGTAATAAAGGAAGCAGTTAAGATACTCAACGAACCTGATAGATATAATAAAATATTGAAAAATGTTAATATTAGCAAAGGTTCATCGAATTAGAAATTTCTTTTGATTGAAATGATGAATGTTTTTTGCGATTTCGATGACGTTTTGAAGGTTTTAAAAGAAAATTATTCTTCATATTTTCAAAATTAGAGTTGAAGTTGTAGTATATTTTCCATTGAAAATTTTAAAACCCACAGGGTTGTTCCTGTGGGTTAAATATTTATGAGATTGCTGGAAAAGTAGATTTATCGATTTAATCAAGGTGAAAATTATTACATTTTATTATGTCATTCCCCAGAGCATTCGGGGGAATCCAGATACAATATAAATTAAATATTTTTAAAAAACTGGATTTCCGTTTTCACGAAAATGACAAGCTACTACTATTTAATATATTTTTAAAAAATTGAACATCTATTTTTTTTCAGATGTCTCATTTATAGTAATTTTAAAAAGGAAATGAAAAAATTATTAAATACAGATGATGTTATAAATAGTATTGGTAAAATTGCGGATGAGGAAAATACTGAAGCGTATGTTGTTGGAGGGTATATTAGAAATGAACTTCTTGGTATAGAAAATGTTGATATAGATTTTCTTGTAATTGGAAATGGAATAGAATTTGCCAAAAAGGTTGCTGAAAAATTGAAATCAAGTGCGCTATTAGAATTTCCCGAATTTGGCACTGCATCAATTTGGTATGAAGGACTTAAAATTGAATTTGTATCTGCACGGAAAGAGGTTTATGAACCTCAATCAAGAAAACCGAAAGTAAGTGAGGGTGGAATTTGTGAAGACCTAAAAAGAAGAGATTTTACTATAAATACACTCGCAAGAAAAATAAATGCCAAATCGAAAAATGAAATAATCGACCTTTTTGATGGTATCGAAGATTTGAGAAATAAAATTGTAAGAACGCCTATTGACCCAAACATTTCGTTCGGTGATGACCCTCTAAGAATGCTCAGAGCGGTCAGGTTTGCTTCACAGTTCGGATTCAAAATCGAAAAATCTACCCTTAATGCAATAAGATTAATGAAAGAGCGAATTAATATTGTGTCAATTGAAAGAATATCCGATGAAATAATGAAGATACTTTCTCTCAAAAAGCCCTCTGTCGGATTTAAATTATTGAAACACATAGGAATTTTGAAATTAATCCTTCCTGAGGTTGATGATTTAAGTGGTGTTGAAAACCAGGAAGGATATTTGCATAAGGACGTTTTTTTTCATACTTTGAAAGTAGTTGATAATGTAGCAAAGGACTCTGAGGATTTAAATTTAAGGTTTACTGCACTTATG
>CAZBIT010000223.1:0-4842 GCA_964491835.1 uncultured bacterium | reverse complement strand
TCCATAAATTGTGAAAGCTGGCTTGTACCGAAAAATGTATTTATTACCGAAGTTATAGCCCGAGCATTTACCAAATCTTGTGGTGTAAGTGACTCGCTATCACGTAAATTCATTCTTTCCTTTATAGTACGTGCCATCCGAGCAAGTCCGACTTTAAACTGCGACGAAAGTTGTTCGCCTACTGTCTTTACTCGCCTATTTCCAAGATGGTCTATATCGTCCGTATCTATTTTACCTGCTTTTATATCAAGAAGATATTTTATAATGGCTATAATGTCATCCTGTGTAAGAACCTTTATAGAAAGGTTTATATTAAGATTTAATTTTTTATTTAATTTATATCTTCCAACATCCCCAAGGTCATACTTCTTTGGATTGAAAAATAATCTGTCTATGAGATTTTTTGCTGTCTCCAAATCAGGAGCATCCCCAGACCTTAATTGACGATATATAGTTTCAAGTGCCTCATCTGTATTTTTTGTGGAATCCTTCTGCATCGTATTCGCAATTACATTCATAGAACCTGTAGAAGTAACAGACTTCAAAACCTTTATTGTTTTTATACCTTCTTTAAACATAACTTTTCTTAACTCGGGGGTAAAATCCGAATCTTTCTCAGCGATAATCTCACCCGTTCCTTCGTTAATAATATCTTCAACAATCTTTCGAGCATAATATTTATCAATTTTTGATGACTTGATATCAACTTCTTCAACTAAACTAAAAAGATTTAAAACTTCATAATCAGATGAAAAACCTATTGCCCTAAGGAGAGTGGTAACAGGAAATTTCTTTCGTCTATCTATATAAACATACATAATATCGTTAATATCGGTTGTAAACTCGACCCAAGATCCCATTAAGGGTATAATCCTTGCAGTAAATATCTGCGTTCCATTTGGATGCTGGGTAGAATCAAAAAATGCCCCAGGGGACCGATGAAGTTGATTAACAATTACTCTTTCTGCACCATTTATAATAAACGTTCCACGTTCATTCATATAAGGAAGATTACCCAAATAAACATCTTGTTCTATAGTATGCATAAATTCCTTGGAACCACTTTCTTCGTCCCGCATCGATAATCTTAACTTCGCTTTAATAGGAACTGAAAAAGTCACCCCTCTTTCCTGACATTCAACAACATTATATTTCGGCGTATCTATATGATACTCAACAAACTCCAATATATAATTTTCTCTGGTATCAACAATTGGAAATATTGACTTAAATACTGCTTGAAGACCTTTATTTTCTCTTTTATTAAGAGGCGCATTTTCTTGAAGAAAATCCTGATAAGATTTAAGTTGAACTTCAAGTAAATCAGGCATATCCATAACCCAGGGTATTTTGGAAAATGATTTACGTTTTATTCTATCATTATTTTCCAAATTCGACCCCTTTCTTTATTTATAATAAACGTTTAATACATTTATTTTATTAATAAACATCATATTTCACCCGACCATATTTTATTTCAAATTGACGGTTCCCCCTACTTCTTCAATCTTTTTCTTAATACGTTCCGCTTCTTCCTTTGGCACCCCTTCTTTTACATTTCCAGGAACATTGTCAACCAGGTCCTTTGCTTCTTTTAAACCAAGCGCTGTAATTTCCCTAATGGCTTTTATGACCTGAATCTTTTTATCCCCAAATCCCGCAAGAACCACTGTAAATTCACTCTTTTCTTCTTGAGCTTCCTGTGCCTCAAGGGTTGGTTGTGCTTTAGGAACTGCTGCAAAACTTACAGGTGCCGCCGCACTTACACCAAACTTCTGCTCCAAAGCTTTTACAAGGTCAACCAATTCCAATACAGTCAACTTTTCAATTGACGTGATTATTGATTCAACTTGACTTTTACCATCTCCTTTAGTCGTTCCTTTCTTTTTTGTAGGCTTACTTTCTTTCTCTTCGATAGAATCCTTTACAGCTTCAGTTTCAACTTTATTTTCGGACATTTATTTTGCCTCCCTTCTTATATTTAATGCTTATAAAAATATTTTATTATTGTTCTTCTTTCTCTTTCTTTTCTTTTATTGAATAAATAAGATAAACCAAATTCCTTAAAATCCCATTTAATGCTCCTACAAAACTTACAAGTGGAGAATTAAATCCAGCAAGCATTTTTGCGATTAACTCCTCTTTTGGTGGTATCGTAGAAAATCTCGTCGTATCCTTATCATTATAAATAATCCCATCAATTATAGAACCTTTTATTATCGGTTTTTCATATTTTTTTATAAAATCATTTAGAATTTTTATTGGAGAAAAAGGGTCTTTATAACTAAATGCCAATCCTGTTGGAAGCTTCAGATATTCATCTTCAAGATTTATAGCCATTTCTTTTAATGCTATCTTCATTAGAGTATTTTTAAAAACTTTATATTCAATATCTGAATTGCGAAACATCATCCTTAACTCGTTCACCATCTCGGTATTCATACCAGTGAAATCCACCATATATATCCCTTTGGAATTCTCAACTTTTTCCTTTATTTCAGATACCGTTTTTATCTTTTCCGGTTTCACATTAATGTTCCCTTCTATAGTCGAATGTTTGCAATTTATCTGAAAATTATTTAAAAAACATTATTGTTATATAATTTCATTTCAAACGGGTTAACAATTCCTGCTGGTCTATTTTCACACCGGGTCCCATCGTGCTCGAAAGCGAAATTTTCTTTATATATTGACCTTTTGCAGAAGGTGGTTTAAGTTTTAAAACTGCCGATACAAAAGAAAGTAAATTTTCGACCAATTTTTCTTTATCAAATGATACTTTTCCAATGGAAGCATGTAAAATACCATATTTATCAACTCTAAACTCGATTCTTCCCGATTTTATTTCTTTAATGGTTCTTTCGATATCAGCTGTCACGGTTCCACTTTTTGGATTGGGCATTAATCCTCTTTTCCCAAGAATTTTACCAAGTTTACTAACGGAACTCATAGAATCTGGTGTGGCAACTATGACATCAAAATCGAGCCACCCACTTTGAATCTTTTCGATATATTCCTCAAATCCGACATAGTCGGCACCAGCCCGCTTGGCTTCTTCATCCTTATCACCCCTATTTATAACAAGAACTCTAACATTTTTTCCGCTCCCGTAAGGAAGAGAAACAATCCCTCTAACGAGTTGTTCAGATTGCTTCGGGTCAATTCCTAAATTCAAAGAAACTTCAAGTGATTCATCAAACTTTACAGAAGCAACGTTTTTAATTTTTTCAATCCCTTCATCAATTGCGTAATTCTTTTTTCTGTCAATCTCAGTAACCACCTTTTTGTATCTTTTACTTCTTTTCATATATTCACCACTATTTTATTCAATAATTACGCCCATACTTCTCGCCGTTCCTTCAATTATTTTAATTGCACTTTCGATTTTATATGCATTTAAATCCTTCATCTTCATTTCCGCAATTTCTTTTATTTTATCCTTCGTAATTTTCCCGACTTTATCTTTATTAGGAACACCAGAACCTTTTTCAATACCTATCGCCTTTTTTATTAGTTCAGAAGCAGGAGGAGTTTTAGTAACAAATGTAAAACTTTTATCTGCATAAACAGTTATTATCACAGGAATAATATAACCCTGTTTGTCTTGTGTTTTCGCATTAAATGCCTTGCAGAATTCCATAATATTAACTCCATGCTGTCCCAAAGCGGGCCCCACAGGTGGTGAAGGATTTGCTTGACCTGCTTGAACCTGCAATTTTATTGTTCCAATAATCTTTTTAGCCATAGTAAAACACTCCTATTTTTCTAATTTCACCTGAAGAAAATTAAGTTCTACTGGTGTTGGACGTCCAAAAATACTTACCATTACTTTTACTTTGTTTTTCTCCATATTTAGTTCCTCAACAAATCCCGAAAAATCGTTAAATGGTCCATCTATTACCTTAATTGTATCTCCAACTTTGAAAGGTACTGCAACTTTCTCTCTTTCTTCTTTATCAGAAATTTGCTTTTTTATTCTATCTATTTCCCTTTGTTGAACTTCAAGTGGTTTTTGCTTGATACTTAAATAATTAATTATACCAGGAAAGTTTTGTATAAAATGTTGAGTATCCTTATCTACAACTAAATTAACAAGTATATAACCGGGATAAAATGCTTTTTTCTTCACCTTTTTCTTACCATTTTTCATTTCAATTATGTCTTCATCTGGCACAAGTATCTCAGGTATTTTTTCCAAGAGTCCAACTCTTTTTATTTCATTTTCAAGGTTTAATTTTACTTTGTGTTCCTGCCCTGAATAAACATGCAGAACTATCCATTTATAATCCATAATATATGCATCTATTTTAATATTAATTTTAATATATTTGACAAAATGGTATCAATACCAAATATATAACCAGCCATAATCCCGGATAAAACAATTACAATATAAGTTGACCCAATTATCTCATCCCTTGCTGGCCAAGTTACTTTATTCATTTCTTGTCTAACGTCTGATAAAAACTTTCCTATTTTAGCGAACATAATCCTTATACAAATTTTTTTTAGCAGGCCTGGAGGGATTTGAACCCCCAACACCCGGATTTGGAGTCCGGTGCTCTATCCGTTAGAGCTACAGGCCTATTTGTTTATCTTGTCTCCTTATGTAAAGTGTGACGTCTTTCGTTTTTGCAATATTTTTTATATTCCACTCTTCCAGGATGTAATTTTTTGTTTTTCGTCATCGTATAATTCCGATGTTTACATTCTGAACATTCAAGAGTTATAATAGTTCTTCTTTTCTCAGCCAATTTTAATCTCCAAAAATGTCACTATTCCACTTAAAAATATTAAAATATTTACTCGATTATTCCTGTTACTACGCCTGCTCCAACTGTT
>CAZBIT010000222.1:0-4853 GCA_964491835.1 uncultured bacterium | reverse complement strand
GCTTTTTTCATCTCCAAACTCTTTAAGTAATTCTGGTGGTGATAATGCACGATATTCTTTTGCAGTTTCTGATTTTCTTTTCTTTGAATCATCCCTTTTGTAAAGAGAATGCTGGGCATCAAGTAATCGGGATAAGATTCGCTCTTGAATTTGCACAGTTCTTTTTTCAAAATTTTTGTTTTTAAGGTCTTTAACAACTTCTTCCATATCCTTTTGTATCTGGTCAAGGTCTCCAAGAATCTGCGACCTATTACCCATTTCTTTGATAAGTTCTTCAAGTGCTTTCATTAGCGCTTCCTGCTCTTTTGCAAGTTTTAGCATTTCTGCCTGCTGAGATAAAGATGGCTTTATTCCAAACGGAAGTTCCGATGTATTTTGGTTTATCCCATCTTGTTTTCCCGCCATCTCTTCCAATCTTTTCAAATACTCTTCAAGCCCCGAGGCAGATGATGACTTTGCTAAACTCCCCAGAGCCCTTCTAATCTCTTCAACAGCCATATTCAGTGCCATCATAGAATTAGTTTGACTTGAAACAGATTTTTGGCTGTCTCTCTCTTCAAGTTCTTTTATGGAAGTTTGCATCTGTATCGCACTTTGAGCAAGTGCCTGACCCAATTCGGGCGTTACAAAAAACGTCCTGTTCGAAAGTTCCATTAATTCTAAACCTGTTCTGGAAAGGGCTGACAAAATTTCTAACTGTTCCTCAGCAATCGATTGAAATTGCGAACTACTTTTATTTAAGCCCATTGTCTCCTGTGGAAGTTGTTCCTCTTTTTTTGAAAGATTAAGAAGATTACTTGCAGATTTTAGCATTGCGTTTTTAATCATTTCCTTATTTCCCTCAACCATTGCTTTCTGGACGGTTTTAAGAGTTTCCGATAGGTCAGTTAAATCCTTTTCAATGTTTTTTCCTAACTTTCCTGCTTCTTTTATTTGACTGTCCATAAGATTTTCTGACATTTTTTCCATTTTTTCAGGGATTTTTCTATTATCAAACATCTCTATTGAAGCATTTATTTCTTTGGTTGGTATATTTTCTTCACCGGACATTTTTTCCGCAACTTCTTCCATTACACCTTTTAATTCTTCAGCTGACTTCTTAATATTTTTTTCATCTTCTGCCAATTTTTTACCATCTTCACTTTTTGAATTATTTTCAATCCTTTCCTGAACATCTTTCTGCCTTTTCAAAAGGTCTTCCGCTCTTTTAACAATCTCATCCATTTTCTGTTCAGTTCGGATTTGTTTCATAATATTCAATGTTCTTTCTATCTTCTTCAGCAAATCAGATTGAGTGATATTCATTTTATCGACTAATTCTCTCATTTCAGGATTGTTTAATTGTTTTTCAAGCAATTTTTGAATCTCTTCCATCATTTTTTTGAACTCTGGAGTAATAACTTCATTTAGAAGTTCTTGAAGTTCTCCATATTTTTGCAACGTTTCAAGCGCGACGAGGTCGTTTTTCTCTATTTTATCTATAAGTTCCTCTAATCGCGTTTGCATATTTTCCAATTTCTTTTGAATTTCCGAATGTTCATCAGCGATATTTTTCAATTCTCTTCTTTTTTCCCAACTCGCATCATAATTCTTTTTCATTTCAAGAGAGATATCATCAAGTTTTTGCTTTAAAGTTTGGTTTTTTTCAAGAACTTCTTCAATTTCTTCAATATTTTCATTTTGTAAGTTATCTATTGCAGTATACATTTCTGCAAGGGAAGGAAAACGTATTCTGAATACCTCACTGGTTCCCCTTTTTGGTCCGGAGACAGCATCATTATCATATATTTCAATGAAATAAACCATTTCATCCTCGGGAAGCATATCTTGTTTACTTAAATCCCACTCATAAAATAAAGTTTGCGTTAATTCGTTGGACTTGAATACGGGCAATTCTGAATATTTAAATTGTTTATTTCCGACTTCATTAACATCATATTCTGAAACCTTGTCATCAGTAGAAGATTTTTTGTAAGCAAGTTTCAAATTGGAAAATCCAAAATCGTCTTTTATCCTGAATAATATGAGGATTTTCATCCCCTCTTCAAGTTCTAAATCTTTTCCAGGTTCAATTATCTCAACTGTTGGATACTGGTCAGAAATTGATGATACAAAATACTCAATCGGGTCTTCGTTTGTTATTCCCGCATTGTCTTTAAAAATCAATTTATATTTATCATCCTCTCTCACTAAAAAATTACCAGATAGATTAGTATTACGAACAGACATTTTTACCTTTTTCCCTTTATCGAATTGGATATCGCCTTCAGTAACATTCTTATTTGCAAAGACCTCAAGATGAGCGATCGTCCCTTTAAGGGTACTGATGTCGCCATTATTGTCGTCAAGATATCTGCTTCCTAAACGAGAATAAGCAGGAAAATC
This sequence comes from uncultured bacterium, assembly GCA_964491835.1. Classification (GTDB taxonomy): domain Bacteria; phylum SM23-31; class SM23-31; order JAUVVT01; family JAUVVT01; genus CAZBIT01. The sequence goes on along the minus strand of CAZBIT010000222.1, from coordinate 2,468 downwards.
GAGTTTAACTTTTAATTTCCTAACCATCGGTCTGTAAATGACATTGATATTACTGATTTTTGTCGTAAATACTCTGTTTCTCTGAAAAAGAATATCATCAACTCCTTGGGCAAAATATTCAAATGATTTTTTGATTTTTTCAATTTTATATACATATTGATTTTCTGTAATCTTTTCCAACTCAACTTCGCTAAAGTTAGCATTCCCCTCTTCTTTCACATATAAACTTGTTTTATCGGGCTTTTCTCCTTCAATTAAAACGTTAATTGCAATATTCTCTCCTCTTATTATGTCTAAATCACCTGGTTTTAACGATATAGAAAAATTTGGACTAATAGTAAATTCTTTATCTGGCTGAATAACCCTTGCGAAAGAATTGCCGAATATATCATAAAAAAAGCCAAACAACAATATCCCTATGCCAAAAACAATACCAAATATTTTTAATTTGCTTAAAACGGGCTTAAAATCAACCGCAACGCTAAAATCCTTATTCAACAACTCAATACCAATTTTTTTGACATAATTATCGATTAACTCTTCAGAGTAACCTTCCTTATTTGTCTGTTTATTGGCATAAATCTGTATTGCATTTAAAAATCTATCTCTTATTTCATCAAATTCAAAACCAACTTTTTTAGCCAATATTTCATTATTCAAACTTTTATCGATACCAAAAATGATTTTTAGTGGCTTTGTTGTTAATATAATCAGAAGGGAAATAATCGTAAAAATCAGGAAAATTAAAATTATTTTTCTTTCAATTATGTTGAATCTGAAAACAGATTCTGATAAAGTGGCAATATAAATTCCAATTAATAAAAAGCATAAAAATAAGATTATCTTTTCGACGGTTATTGCCAAAATTTCCTTTTCTCGTAGTTTTTTTAATTTTTTTATAAATTGTTTATAAATTTCTTCGGGATTCATATTAAAACCATTTTTATTTGAAAGAGGGTAACTAATTTGTTAATGCCCAGAAGACGATATTAGTTCCCATTTTTAATGCTTCAATCCTTTTTTCTTGGGGGTCATTATGGACGTCAGGGTCTTCCCATCCATCACCAAGGTCGGTATTAAATGAATAAAATACTATCATTCTCCCTTCATAAAAAAGACCATATCCGTGTGGAGGACCCCCTGAATGCTCATGAATTTTTGGAAGACCATTCTCGAATTCAAAAATACAATGATATATTTTATGACTGAAAGGAAGTTCGACAAACTCTTTATCAGGAAAAACTCTTTTCATCTCCCTTCTAAATCACTTATCCATCCCATAGCAGTCATCTGCGTGTAAAAATCCTCCGCCAGTAAAATATGTTCTAAGTTTGTCAACTTCTTCGTTAGTAAATTTTATGTTTCCGTGACCTGTGATATATAAATAAGGATGAGAAAAGAGTACTTCATCTGAGATTTCGACTCTTGCTTCTTTTGTGGATACGTCTATATTGGTATTTTCTTTTATAAAATTCAAAAGATTTGGGAGAGAACTCGGGTCGGTATACCAATCACCACCACCGCCATACTTTACTCTTGCTATGGTAAATGAACTTTTACTTTGTTCTGTTTGAGGGATAGTTGAATATGTAAATATTACAACAGAAATAAATAAAAATAAAGTGATTTTCTTTTTCAAATTAAGCCTGCTCTCCGATTCCTTTAAATATTTTTTACTGAAAAAGTAAAACCTCTTTGGATAAATTATGCTATTTTATACTGGGCTTTTCCTGTTAGGTATATATTGTTTCCATAAGAATCCTGTGCTACGATAGCAGGAAAATCCTTTACTACAAGTTCTCTAATGGCTTCTGCTCCGAGGTCTTCATAAGCCACGATTTTGGAAGAAATGATTTTTCTTGCAATTAATGCAGCCGCACCACCAGTAGTAGCGAAATAAACTGCACCATATTTTTTCATAGCTTCAACGACTTTTTCCCCTCGTTCTCCCTTGCCTATCATTCCTTTAAGACCTATCTCGATAAGTTTTGGAGCATAGGAATCCATTCTGTAAGATGTTGTTGGTCCAGCGGAACCAATCGGTTTACCCGGTCTTTCTGGTGTTGGTCCTACATAATATATTATCTGACCTTTCACATTTATTGGAAGAGGTTTACCTTGTTCCATAAGTTCAACCAATCTTTTGTGTGCAGCATCTCTTGCCGTATAAACCACACCGTTTATTAATACCTCATCTCCTGCTTTAAGTTCCCTTATTACCTTATCGGATAATGGTGTTGTTAAAGTTATCACAATTGTCTCCTTGTGTTTTAATAAAATTTATTATAATTAATCTGATTATTTTTATTATATTATTTATCTAATATTAACTATAATTAATTAATTATCAATATATTAAATTATTATTTCTATTTCAATAAAAATATATTTTTATTTATTTAAAATGCAATTTATATAAAAGTTGATTTTTAGCACTTTGATTGCTATTTTGAACGAAGAGATTCACT
>CAZBIT010000221.1:0-4864 GCA_964491835.1 uncultured bacterium | reverse complement strand
ATGAGGCTGCTGAACTTGTGAAGAATGTCATCTCTGAGGTGGATGCTCCTCTCATAATACAAGGACCCGGTTCTTCTGAAAAACAGGATGAAGTGCTTAATAAATGCGGTGAAGCAGCTGCAGGTAAGAGATGTATAATAGCTTCTGCTCTCGAAGATAATTATAAAACTGTTACTGCAACATGCCAAGCATACGGACATATAATTGTTGCGGAATCACCGATAGATGTTAATATTGCCAAGCAGCTCAATATACTAATCTCTGACATGAACTTTCCGTTCGAAAGAATAATAATTGACCCCCTTACCGGAGGGCTGGGATACGGGCTTGAGTATACATATTCAGTTATGGAAAGGATAAGACTTCAGGCATTGAGCGGTGATGCGATGCTCCAGATGCCTTTTATCTGTTTCATAGGACAGGAGGTCTGGAGAGTCAAAGAAGTCAAAGTTCCCGAATATGTTGAGCCGTTGTGGGGTGATATGAAAAAAAGAGGAATTCACTGGGAGGCAACAACCGCAGTTACCCTCCTGTTATCTGGGGCGGGTATATTAGTGATGCGTCATCCGGAAGCGGTCAATATCGTCAGAAAAACTGTTGATAGATTAATGGAGAAACCATAAATAACTAATGTTGAGACGTTGCATGCAACGTCTCTACCATTGCAATGTTCGGGTAATTAACAAAACTGGAGATAAAATGGCACTTACCGGTCTTGAAATATTCAAACTTTTACCCAATACAAATTGTAAGGAATGCGGGTTTGCTACATGTTTGGCATTCGCAATGCGCGTCGCTGCCAAGAAAATTAATGCGGAAGTGTGTCCTTATTTATCAGAAGAAGCAAAAGAGAAATTGAGTGATTCGGCAGTCCAACCTATTAAACTTATAGAAATTAAAAGCGGAGATAAATCTGTTAAAGTTGGTGAAGAATTGGTGATGTTCAGGCATGAAAAAAAGTTCTTTCGTCAGACCTTATTTTCGATTTGTATTGATGACTCAAAAGACGAAAAAGAGATAACTGAGAAATTGGAAAATATAAAAAAAGTAAACTTTAATAGAGCCGGCGAAATTTTAAAATTCGATTTAATAGCAGTTAAAGATAAATCTGGCGATAAACAGAAATTCTGTAGGGCTATTCAATTGGTGAAGAATATAATAGATTTTCCATTAATACTGATTTCCGAAACCCCTGAGATAGTGGAGGCCGGACTGAACGAAATTCCAGGTGATAAGCCTCTGATATATGCTGCAAATACAAAAAATTGGGAAGAAATGACCAAACTGGCAAAAAGATATAACACATCACTGGTAGTTACAGCTGAAAATGGTCTGAAAGACCTTTCAGAATTATCAGGAAAGATAAAAAATAAAGGACTCGAAAATATTGTTCTTAATCCGAAATCCAGTAATTCAGCAGAAATTCTTGCAGATTATACATTAATAAGAAGATGTGCTCTGGAGAAAAATTACAGAAATCTTGGATTCCCTACACTCTTATATTTAGGGGACGAAGACAGTTTTATAAATTCTGTTATAGGAATATGTAAATATGCCTCAATTATTATTTTTGAAGATTTGAAAGAATGGGAATACCTTTCTCTTTTAACCTTAAGACAGAATATTTTTTCTGACCCTCAAAAGCCTCTTCAGGTTAATTGGGGAATTTATAAAGTAGGTGAACCTGATGACAAATCGCCATTTTTCGTTACTACTAATTTTTCTCTTACGTATTTCATAGTATCTACAGAAATTGAGGGATCAGGATTTTCAGGACATTTATTATTAACAGATTCAGAAGGGCTGTCTGTTTTGACTGCATGGGCGGCAGGGAAATTCTCCGGTAAAACAGTTGGCAAATTTGTTAAAGAGTCCGGTATTGAAAAGTGTATTTCCCATAGAAATATCATTATCCCGGGATATGTTGCAGCCATAAGTGGAGAACTTGAGGACTGTCTCCCTGACTGGAAAGTATATGTGGGACCTCAGGAAGCTTCTGATATCTCTTCCTTTTTAAATGAGGTCTGGTTAAAAGAAAATAAAATATAAATCAATGACAAAAAAGTATGAAAAGATGATGGGAGTTTCTGAATTCTTCAATATAAAATTCTTACCTGAAAATGTATCGATAAATGTGAAAAAGGGTACCACAATCTTTGAAGCCGCCGAAGAGGCAGGATTATCAATTAATACTGAATGCGGAGGTTACGGAAGATGTGGAAAATGTAAAGTAAAAATTATTAAAGGCAGTATCAAAAAATATAAACATAGAGAACTTTCTGATGAAGAAATTAAAAATAATATTCAACTTGCCTGTTTTTCGAAAATAGACGATGATTTTGAAGTCTATATTCCAAAAAAGAAAGAACTCGAAGCGTTTATGTCAGCCCAAACTCAAAAAATTTTATATAAAAATGAGTTCATAAAAGATTCGGCACCATTTGCTTTCAATTACAAACCTCTTTCAGAAAAAATGACACTTACTATTGATTCTCCTCATATTGACCACAATCCCGACGACTTTAACAGGATTAAAATGAAACTGGGAAGATTACGGTCTGTAAATGATATCAGATGTCCAATCTCAGTATTGAAAAAATTACCGGATGAAATAAGAAAAAAAGAAGGCACAATTACACTTACTATATCAGAAAGCCGCGATTTGCTGGATATTATAAATATTTCCTCATACAGTAAAGAAGAATATAACTATGGATTAGCAGTGGACGTGGGTACAACATCGGTTGCTGTCATGCTTGTAAATTTGGGTGATGGAAAAGTTGTCTCTGAAAAATCGGAATATAACCGACAAATATTATATGGACCTGATGTTATTAACAGAATCATTTATGCGTCTAAAAAAGGTGGGCTCGAAAAACTAAGGGACAAAGTATTATCTACTATAAATAATCTGATTGATAGTATTTTAAAAGAAACAGGCATTGAAAGACATTTTATTAACTCCTGCTCCATTTCTGGGAATACAACTATGCAGCATCTTTTACTTGGAATAAATCCAAAGTATATAAGAGAAGAGCCTTATGTTCCTGCAGTTTTGCATTTTCCAAACTTAAGAGCAGATGACGTAATGCTGAATATAAATCCAAACGGGATTGTTTATATCACTCCTGGTGTTGCCAGTTATGTTGGAGGTGACATAACCGCGGGAATTCTCCGGGCTGGAATCAATCGAAGCAAAGAACTCACTCTTTATATTGATCTTGGAACAAATGGGGAGATTGTACTTGGAAACTCGGATTGGATGACCGCCTGTGCTTGTTCAGCGGGTCCTGCGTTTGAAGGAGGAGGATTGAAATGTGGAATGAGAGCCGAAACCGGGGCAATAGAAAAAATTAAGATTAATCAAAAAACGGGCTTTGTTGAATATAAAGTTGTTGGTGGCGGCAAACCGAAAGGAATTTGCGGCTCTGCTGTGATTGACATAATTTCTGAATTATATTTTTCAGATAATATCAACCAGAAAGGAAAGTTTAATTTTGAGAGTAAAAACAAAAGATTTAGGAAAAAGAAAACATACAATGAATTTGTCATTGTATATGCAACTGAAACCTTAATGGGAGAAGATATTGTTATCACTGAACCAGATTTAGACAGCCTTATAAGAACAAAAGGGGCTGTCTGGGCAGGCATATCAACTCTTCTGAAAGCAGTTGATATAAAACATACAGATATTGATAGAGTTATTATTGCTGGCACATTTGGATATTATATTAATATTGAAAATGCAATTCTTATCGGAATGATGCCCGATATCCCGATAGAAAAATTTTCATTTATAGGAAATGGCTCTCTTCAAGGAGCTGCTCTTACACTTATTTCAAATGAATTGAGGAGTGAAATAGAAGAAATCTCAAAAAAAATTACAAACTTCGAGTTAAGTTCAACACCGGGTTATATGGAAGAATTTATTGCTTCACTTTTTATTCCTCATACTGAAATCCAACTATTTCCATCATTTATTAAAAAGAAAAATTCCACATTGTAACTGGATATTTTCCATCCTTGAATGCCTGCATAAGTCAGAAATTCTAATCTCTATGATGTGATAAAAACTATATTACCCAGTAAGGGATTTTCCGTTGATTATTGCCCTGAAAAGTGAATTGATTAAAAAATATCAAATTAGTGAAAACTGAATAATTAATGATTTATTTACTATACTATTCAAGTCCCCCCTTCGACATGGAAAAAAGCTCTCTTGAAAAAAGGGGGCTTTTCTTATTAATCAATGATTTTTCACAAGAGGGGGAAAGATTTGGCGAGAAATCCCCCTTTGGTAATAGAGGGAGAGGGTGAATTCTGCTTAAGTGGGACTTCGACGCTAATGGAAAAAGGATAATCCAGGGATTATCACTGCATTATATGGCGAACGTCGTTCGCCTATACATTATGTTATCTGGAATTTAAGGTGAAGAAGAGTATTGCGGGTGGAAAATTTAAAAAAGTATTTTTACGATTGCATTTTTGAATATTTTTTTGTAATATGCTTGAAAAATTTTTAAAAGAAAATCGGGAGCGAAAATGGAAGAAAAAACAGAAAAACAGAAAGCTAAGGAACAGTATTATTTTGCTTCAAGAAAGATAGATGAGGAGGCGTTTGAAAAGGAGAGGGAATCACTCAAGGAGATTAACGGCAGAAAATTAATTAATAAATGGCGAGGATATTTCAAATTTACAGGTCCGGGATTTATTTTAAGCGGTTTGACGCTTGGGGCAGCAACCGCTGGTTCAGCAATAATGGCGGGCTCTTTATTTGGATATGACCTGTTATGGGTTAATCCTTTGGGAAGGATTTTTGGTATCATTGTTCTTGCTGCAATTGGATATCAGGTTTGTTTCACGG
>CAZBIT010000220.1:0-4869 GCA_964491835.1 uncultured bacterium | reverse complement strand
ATTTTATGTATATTAATTAATTTGAAAAACGAAATTAAAAGGGAACTTATATTAAAGAAAAAAAGTTTCATTAAAAATGAATTAATTAAATAGAGTTATAAAAAATTATAGGAGGTAAATAATGAATGAAGATTCTTCTTCTGATAAGTTTCAACAGCGTGTGAAAAATGGCAAACAACAAAGGAAAGTATTAGGACCTGTTCCAGACCTTGAGCAGTATGTTACTGCGGATTGGTGGAGAGAAATTTTTAATTCATTTTATTTAAAGACGGATGGTGATGTTGTTGGTGACCAAAATATTACCCGTCAGGAAGTAGATTTGTTTTCAAAGATTTTAAACTTATCGTTTGAAGATAAAGTATTAGATTTATGTTGTGGGCAGGGTCGCCATTCATTGGAATTAGCAAGAAGAGGATTTAAGTATGTTGAAGGGCTTGACCGCTCACATTATCTGATTCAAAAGGCAAGAAGTTATGCAAAGAAAGAAGGTATGGGCGTTAAGTTCAGAGAGGGAGATGCCAGAAAATTACCATTTCCATCTGATAATTTTGATGTTGTTATGATTTTAGGAAATAGTTTTGGTTATTTTGAAACTGTTAAAGACGATTTGAGGGTTCTAAAGGAGGTGTTTAGAATTTTAAAACCTTGGGGTAGAGTTATTATAGATGTTTCTGATGGTGAGTATATGAGGGAACATTATCAGCCTCGTTCTTGGGAATGGATGGGTCAGGAATATTTTGTTTGCAGGGAGCGCTCATTATCTCACGATAAACATCGTTTAATATCAAGAGAATTGATTAATCATATTAAGAAGGGAGCAATTGCAGACCAGTTTTACGCTGAAAGACTTTATACAAAAGAAAGTATATCTGATTTATTGAAAGAAGCAGGTTATAGTAATATAAGTTTTAATGGTGAATTTTCTCCAACTTCCCAGCGAAATCAGGACTTAGGTATGATGAAACAACGTATAATTGTTACTGGAGTGGTAAGAAAAGAATGGGCTTCTATTAAGAAGAAATTGAAAGAAGAAGTAAGAAATATAGCAGTAATATTGGGAGACCCTGAAAAGCCCGATGTTTTAAAACCTTTTTCTATTTTTGACGATGATGACTTTTATACCATTGACCAGTTGAAAGGGGCACTAAGAGAATTAAAGGATTATAAATTTATATATCTTAACAATCACGACATTCTTCTTGAAGATTTAAAGAGGTTAAAAGGGAAGATAGATTTTATTTTTAACCTTTGCGATGAAGGTTATTATAATGATGCAAGAAAAGAATTACACATATCATCAATTTTGGAAGCAATGGGAATTCCATATACTGGGGCAGGACCTCAATGCCTTGCGTATTGTTATGATAAGTCACTGGTTCGTGGTATAGCAAAAGAAATGGGAATTCCAATACCTAAGGCATTTTTCATTAAACCCGAAGACACAACGTTTGAACTGCCATTTGACTTTCCGGTTATCGTAAAGCCAAACTTTGGGGATTCAAGTTTTGGAATAACCCAAAAAAGCGTTGCGAATAATTTTGATGACCTATTAAGTGCAATTTCTGAGATGCGAGAAAAGTTCGGTTATGAAAAACCTATTCTCGTTGAGGAATTTCTTACAGGTAAAGACATTAGCGTAGGGATTATAGGAAATCCTCCCCATTCATATAAAGTTTTACCGATAACTGAAGAAGATTATTCAGAACTTCCAGAAGACCTACCCAGAATTTGTGGTTACGAAGCTAAATGGCTTCCGGATTCACCTTATTGGAATGTAAAATCAATTCCTGCGGAACTTCCAGATGAAACGGAGAAGGTTATTATAAATTATTGTTTGAGATTATATGATAGATTGGAATGTCGGGACTATACCCGGTTTGACTGGAGACTTGATGCTAAGGATAATCCCAGATTGCTCGAAGTTAATCCAAATCCTGGATGGTGCTGGGATGGACATCTTGCGAAAATGGCAAAATTTGCTGGGTTCTCTTACTCGGGAATGTTGGAAGCTATTTTACAATCAGCAGAACAACGACTTGGACTACAAGTTCAAGAAAAAAAGTAAACAACTAATTTTTATAATAAAAAGGGTCAGTAAAAAAATTTACTGACCTTTTTTATATGGAATGTCTCCCATTCTCCTTGCATTACTTAACTTTCATACTTGAATTAATTGTTTCTATACCTTCACGATTGAAAGAAATTTTTCTTTTCCCGTAATATATTGGCTGTGAATCATTTTTCTTGTGAAAAAAAGAAATATAAATTGATGCGCCAATAAATGGGAGGAGCAACATTATTTCAAAGAAAATTATTATAGTTGATAGCATTGAAATCACCTCCAACCTATATTGTAGGGAAAATAAAATTTTTACTTTAATTTACCAAATGAAATTTGCTTTATATAAGGTTGTTTTATTTAATACTTGATAAAAATTATAATTTATAATATATTAGATAGCAAATTATGATTAGGAAAATGGTTAATGTTAAAAAATTTGAAAGAAATAAAGGGATTGGAGTGAAATGCATTTTTAAGATTTTTATAGTAACTCTATTAATATCTGTATTAGTAATGGAATGTAGCAGAAAAAGTAATTTAGATTCAAAAGATAAGATAACTGTTGCAGTGAGTATATTACCATTGGTGGATTTTACGAGAGAAATAGGTGGTGAAAGAGTTAATGTTGAAGCATTAATTCAACCTGGTTACAGTCCTCATACTTATGAACCTACGGTTTCTCAGTTAGAAACAATTAGTAAATCGAAGGTACTTGTCCTTAACGGAATTGGTCTTGAATTCTGGGCTGAAGATATGATAAATGCTTCTAATAATTCTAATTTGAGAGTAATTAGGACCGCAGAAGGGCTGGAAATAATTGAAGAACATAATGAGGGTGGTGGTAATCCGCATATATGGCTTGACCCAATTTATGCGAAATATCAGGTTGAGAAAATAAAAGAAGCGTTAATTGACGTTGACCCAGAGGGTTCGGAGTTTTATGAGAATAATGCAGAAAGATACTTAAAACAACTTGATTTACTTGATGAGGAAATAAAAGAAAGGATTTCTAAATTTTCATTTAAAAAATTCATTTCATTTCATGGAGCTTTTTCATATTTTGCAAAAAGATATGGCTTAGAAGAGGCGGCAGTTATTGAAAAGACGCCTGGAGCAGAACCCTCACCGGCAGAAATTGCAAGGATAATTAACCTGGTGCGTTCATTTGGAGCGAAAGCGATATTTGCTGAACCGCAGTTCCCATCAAAACCAGCCAAAGTCATAGCGGAAGAATCTGGTGCAAAAGTTATTTACTTGAATCCTCTTGGACTACCCCCCGATTATAAATATATTGACCTTATGCGATATAATATTGCCCAACTTGAAAAGGCATTGTTATAATGTGTAAATAGATTAATGAATAGTAATGAATATTCCCCTGAACAATATTGGTAAAATTAAAGTTATTTTAAAGAAGTTAATTTAATTTCGAAGTCGCATTATGAATGAAGAAAACGTAATAGAGTTAGAGAACATTACTGCGGGTTATAAGGATGTTGTGGTTCTGCAAGATGTTAGTTTAAATATACATCGAGGTTCATTTCTTGCAATCGTGGGTCCTAATGGAGCAGGTAAGACTACTTTAATTAAAGTAGTTCTTGGACTTCTTAGACCTTTAAGTGGGAGAGTGAAGGTCTTTGGAAAAGAGCCATTCGAACTTGGTGAAGAAAGAAAAAGAATCGGTTACGTTCCTCAAATTTTTTCCGTTGATTTAAATTTTCCAATTAGTGTAACAGACGTTGTTTCTATGGGAAGATATGGAAAGGTAGGTCTTTTTAAACGACTTGGGGGATATGATATAGAAGCAGTCAAGAATTCTATGGAAAAAGTTGGTATATTGGAACTAAAAAATAATCCGATTTCTCGCTTGTCGGGCGGTCAAAGGCAGAGGGTATTTTTGGCGCGTGCTCTTGCTATTGAACCGGATATTTTATTTCTTGATGAACCAACAACGGGAGTAGATGTTACTGCGACAGAGAGTTTATACGAGTTATTGCACGCTCTTAAAGATGAAGGTATAACTATAATAGTAGTGTCGCACGACATTGGAGTGGTCGCATCTTACGTTGATTCTGTTGCCTGTCTTAATAAAAGGTTGATAGTTCATGGACGACCAAGTGAGGTGATGGGTGCTGAGGAATTAAAAGAAATGTATGGTTGTGATGCAATGTTATTGTTTCATCGACATACACCGCATATCTCAGTAAAAAGGCACTAATGTTCGATATATTGACATATACGTTTATGCAGAGAGCCCTTGTGGCTGGCACTATTATAGGAGTGCTCTGCGCTATAGTTGGAGTTTATGTTGTTCTCAAAGGTCTTTCGTTTATGGGTGCGGGTATTTCTCATGCTTCTTTTGGAGGTGTGGCGCTTGGTTTCTTACTTGGAGTAAATCCAATTCTGACCGCTGTTATATTCTGTTTATTAACCGGGTGGGGAATAGGATTGGTTTCCAGGAAAAGCAATATTAAAGAAGATACCGCGATTGGGATTTTTTTTGCTTCTACTATGGCGTTAGGTATTCTTTTTATTGGTTTATTTAAGGGTTATAATGTTGATTTGTTTGGTTATTTGTTTGGAAGTATTCTTGCAGTTACAGAACAGGACTTATGGATAACTCTTCTGATGGGAATGGGTGTTGCGATTGTTATCGGACTTTTTTTCAAAGAATTATTGTTTATAACATTTGACCCGGAAATGGCAGAAGTATCTGGTGTGCCCGCGGAAAAATTATATTTACTTCTAATTACTCTAATTGCTCTGGTCGTTGTAATCTCGATAAAGATTGTGGGAATTATACTTGT